>JAZQKW010000146.1:0-3275 GCA_045542375.1 Butyrivibrio sp. | reverse complement strand
CTTGCGGTGGTCTTAAACTTCTCTTTAGGACTTCGTGTTGGAGAACTTGTTGCTTTAAAATTTAGTGATGTATGCGACCAAAGATTGCACGTTGTTAGAGAAGAAATACGCAATCAAGACACAAATTCACTTCATGTTGTAGAACATACCAAAACTCATACAGACAGATTTGTAGTATTAGTTCCTCAGGCTATTGATATTATTAACTCAATACCTCATGACAGTGAATACATATTTGTTCGCAATCACACAAGAATTACTGCACGTCAAGTTTGTTATGTCTTAGAAAAATATGCTGAACGTCAAGGCAAGACACCAAAACGAACACATAAAATTCGTAAGACCTATGCAAGTATGTTAAATGTAACTGGTGTTCCACTTGATGTTATCAGAGAACAGCTTGGTCACAACGACTTACAAACCACAATGAACTATATCTATAATCCACTTACAGAAATCCAGACTTACGAACTAATCAAAAACGCATTAGCTTATGAAAATCCTACTGGGTACACACTGGGTACAGGTTTTTCAAGCAAATAAAAAACAGGAAGTCTTATTTTATGGGACTTCCTGTAAAAAAAATAGAGCGCGAGACGGGGATCGAACCCGCGACCTTCTCCTTGGCAAGGAGACGCTATACCACTAAGCCACTCGCGCAAATTGTGTTGATGTTTTCAACCACAAGTGATAATATACTATATGATTCACATTTTGTCAACAATAATTTAGGAAATATTTATGAAAATTATAACAACCCATTCTCTTACCGAATCCCATATGCTCAATATTAATACTCTTCTTGACATATGCTATCAGAAAGACCATATAGAATACAGCCCATATCTCGGTGAAGAAGGCTGCAATGATGACATATTTATTTTATCTTATGAGCAAGATATACTGACAGGTTTTCTGTACTTTTTTGCGGGTGATATTCCTGAGGTATCGGTATATGTACATCCGGACTACCGAAGACAAGGAATTGCCACTGCCCTTTTTAAAAAATTACGCAGAAAAAATTGTGTTTTAACAGGTAAGGATGACAACATCGGATTTACGGAATTTGCAGCCGCAATGGGATATAGGAATCAATATCATGAATACCTAATGGAATATAACCATTCAACATCATATTCCTCAGATTGTATATGTCACATGCGGTCAGATGATACCTTTACCCTCTGTAAGGACAATAAGGAATTGGCTGACTGCCATATATATGAGGAAGCTAATACAATTAATATATATGATATTTACGTTGAACCTGAATACAGACATCAAGGCTTGGGAAAAATGCTTCTATCATCAGTATTATGCGAACTTAGCGCAACGGGCAAGCGTATTATTTTGCAGGTGTCAGAACGTAATACCCCTGCTTACATGCTTTATACCTCATTAGGATTTAAAATTGTAGAGTCCGTACTCTTTTTTAACAAAAAATAATTATACAGGAGAACGTTATGACACAGGAAAGCCCAAAAGAAGAATTCAAATTCATTAATTACAGAAAATATATTATCATAATAAGCATTCTTGCCGCATTTCTTATTATTTTTAACATAATGTACCGCTGTAATACTGTTTTTGCTACAACATTTTCGGATAACATATATATGAGTCTGTCCACAATTCTTGGAGCAGTATTTTCCATATTTCCGTTCTCAATTTTTGAAATTCTTCTGATTGCAGGTATTCTCTTAGTACTGTTCTCTATCGGAAGACTTATTTACTACGGGATAAAATACCATCATAAGGCAACGATTTTTCGTTTCAAATACAGACTTAAGAAAACTTTGCTTAATTTTGCATGTATTGTCCTTGTACTTCTTAACATATATTCCATCAACTGTGGCGTTAACTGCTTCAGACTTGGTTTTGCTGCCTGCAACAATATAGTTACGAAGCCCCACTCTGTGGACGATTTAAAGGAACTTGTTCAGATACTTATCGACGAGGCTAACGGGCTTTCATCTCAGATAACAACTGATGATAATGGTCATTTTACCATGGGAAGAAACAGTGCCGAGAAACACTCTGTTAAGGCTATGCAGGCATTGAGCAGGAAATATCCATGCCTCAAGGACATATATTTTGAACCAAAACCAATTATTTTTTCAAAATTTATGTCTATGACCATGTCCTTGGGTTATTTTTCACCTTATACAGTTGAAGCAACCTATAACAGGGATGTGACCGACGTGGAAATACCTTTTACCCTATGCCATGAGCTTGCACATACCAGTGGCTTTATGTTAGAGGATGAGGCGAATTTCATAGGTTATCTGGCATGTATTAACTACGACAATGCTAATTTTAAATACAGTGGACTTCTTGGAATAATGAATTATGTATTGAATGATTTATATGATTCCGTTTCTTCCGAAGAATACAGACAGATAGTATCAGGATTTAACAGACAGGTGCTTTCTGATATGAACTACCAGAATTCCTATTGGAAAAAATATGAGGACACAAAAATAGGCAAAGTAGCCAACACCATATACGAGGGTTACCTCGCCACAACCGGTCAGCCTGATGGATTGAAGGCATATGGTCGTGTTACGGATCTGCTCCTTGCCTATTATATAGATTAGTTATTTTTCACTTCAATGTAATTAGTCTTCTCTTCAGATGTAATTATATTGACAGCCTTAGGGACTACATTAATCTCCACTCTCTGGTGTTCATCGGCATATTCACCGTCAACAGTCCAGCACACCGCTTTCTCGCTTTCAAACACTACTTTGGATGCCTTGAAGCGGTCAACCATCGGGCTATCCTGATTCTTGGAGAACATTCCTGCAACAACCTGCTGCAGTTCCAGCGGATTCTTAGGTTCTCTTACCAGTACTACTTCAAAAAGGCCATCATCCATATATACATTCTTACCTGTAATTCCCTTAAATCCGGCAACGGATTTGGAATTGGCAACCATTCCGTATATGTATTTTCCGGAAACAGTTATTCCGTTACAGGTAATTGTCATCTGATATGGCTTAATCTTAGTAAGACTCTTCAGGCTCTCAATTATATATGCCTGATGCCCGAGAATATTCTTCATTCCTTGTGATGTCTTATAGGATACATCCGTAAAAAGGCCAAATGCCGCAACATAGTTAAAGTATCTTCCATTCATCTTACCCAAATCACAGCAAAAGCTGTTCTCTGTTGCAATGAGTTTCGCTGCCTTAAGCATATCCTTAGGGATTCCCAGACTCTCCGCGTAATCATTGGTTGAGCCTGCCGGAATATATCCAACTATAGGCTTATTA
>JAZQKW010000145.1:0-2296 GCA_045542375.1 Butyrivibrio sp. | reverse complement strand
CGGAGATGCAGGCGATTTTAGATGATCGTAATAATGTTCATAAGTTAATTGAACTTATGAAGGCGGACGGCAATGAAGAATTAGTAACTGATATGAATAGGACTAAGTCATATTTATAATTATTACATAACATTTTACAGTAGGAAAAGGAAAGATATGGAAACAGCTTTAATGATTATTAAACTTCTTGGTGGACTTGCCATGTTTTTATACGGTATGGAGGTTATGGGCGATGGACTTAAGCAGGGTTCAGGTAATGCTCTCAAGAAGGTACTTGGCAAATTAACACATAATGCATTTTTGGGTGTGCTTACCGGGGCACTTGTAACAGCAGTAATTCAGAGTTCAACTGCCACTATTGTATTGACTGTAGGTTTGATAGGAGCAGGTATCCTTAATCTTAAGCAGGCAGTCAGTATTGTACTTGGTGCTAACATTGGTACTACGGTTACAGCGCAGATTGTTCGACTGATGGATTTGGAATCTGCAAGTGGTTCTGTTCTTGCATTTTTTAAGCCGGACACCCTCGCTCCGATAGCACTTATTATCGGTATTATCTGCATTATGTTTATTAAGAAGGAAAAGGCTAAGACTGCAGGTATGATTGCACTGGGATTTGGTGTGCTTTTCATGGGCCTTCTCAGTATGACGGGTGCGGTTGAGCCACTTTCAGAGTCTCAGGCGTTTGCAGATGTATTAAGCAGATTTTCTGATATGCCTGTTCTTGGTATCTTGGCAGGTCTTGTTCTCACTGTTGTTGTACAGAGTTCGTCTGCAATGGTAAGTATTTTGCAGGCTCTTTCATCAACCGGAGCGCTGACTTTTGACTTGGTATATCCGATTATCATGGGTATTAACCTTGGTACATGTGTAACTACTGCATTGGTATGTTCTATTGGTTCGTCTAAGGATGCTCAGAGAACGGGTGTTGTACATATTGTTTTTAATGTAATTGGTACAGTTCTTTTCATGATTGTTATGACAATTTTGAGAAGCGCCGGATTTATGCCGGATTTATGGGGAGGAGCAGTAGACAGTGGTATTATTGCTAATTTCCAGACAATATTTAACCTTGCTACAGCTATCGTATTGCTTCCGTTTACAGGTGTACTTGTAAACATTTCCTGCAAAATCATTAAGGATGGCAATGATAAAGAGGTTAAGAAATTCCCTGAACTCGCGATGCTTGATAATAAGCTTATGATTACACCACCGCTTGCTCTTGAAGAAGTGACTAAGCTTGCAATCAATATGGCTAATACTGCACAGGAGAATATTTCTCTTAGTTTGAAGCAGTTTACAGAGTACAGTTCTGAGGTTACAGATATTATCAACGCTAATGAAGAAAAGCTTGATTGTTTTACTGACAGAGCGGACAACTACCTCATCGAGCTTTCAAGTAATATCAAGAATGCTGCAGATAAGCGCCACCACAGTATGTTGATGCAGTGCATCAGTGATATTGAGAGAATTGGTGATTACGCAACTAATTTTGATGAAATTGCCAAGAAGAAGTTTGATTCGGATATTACATTTTCTGAGTCTGCGGTTATTGAATTTGAGACTATTAAAGATGCGATTACTGAGATACTCAGACTTACGATTGAAGCTATGACAGACGAAAATGATTATGTTGCTAAGCGTATTGAGCCTCTTGAGGAGGTTATTGATGATATGGTATTGCTTCTTCAGAATCGTCACAGAGACCGTCTGTGCAAGGGTATATGCTCAATCAATGGCGGACTTCTTTTCCTTGAAGCACTTACTTATCTGGAAAGAACAGCGGATCAGTGTTCAAGTATTGCAATGCTTCTGTTAGGCAGGAATAATGATGAGATTTCTCAGAATCATCACTTGTATATGCAGGTGTTGCATTCATCTACGGACCAGTCATATCTTGCTGAACAGGAGAATAGAAGAGCACAGTATCTTACACCACTTAAGAATTTGAAATATTAAATATTAGTTATGTGTGATAGGGTGTCCCCATAGGGGATGCCCTTATTTTTATGTGAAGTGGTGAAGAGAGGCTGTATGCATAGTACGCCCTGCCCTTATTTTGGTCAAAATTTGGTCAATTTTATGTCATATGTCCAAAATACTGAAATAGAATGAAAGAATATTGGCGATTGGTCAAAATTTGGTCAATTTTCCGTATATGTCCAAAAACCGTACCAAGAGGCAGGGATGTCAGGAAAAATGCCGCGCCAGGAGACACCGGAAACAGAAATCTGTAGTTGAATATATCGCATATAAATAGTACAATGAGTGTATGATTTTTAATACAAAAACAAGG
>JAZQKW010000144.1:0-14347 GCA_045542375.1 Butyrivibrio sp. | reverse complement strand
TTATCCAATTCTCTCCATAACAATAATAAAAGCCCCTACTGCCAGTATGATTACACCAAAAATTCTGTTATACGCGCCCATATTGCGTATCTCTTTTTTTATACTGATTAGTTTAACAACAAGGTCCACTATCAGCCACCATACAAACACACCTATATAGGTGCCTGTAAGGAGCATCTCTGCTTCTCTAAATGTAAGATACTCTATGCCGCAGTATATATACATACATACAAATTCAAGTATAATTATAGGTCTTGTAAATCCCACCATAAACCCAATGACAAGATTCATGAAGTTACTTTCAGATGAATTATCTACTTCAAAATCTTTATTTTTCTTAATTACGGTAATCAGTCCATTAATCACCAATAAAACTCCACCTGTAATAAAGACAGGGGTCTTAACCTGCACAATATAATGCCCAAAAAAGGCGACTATCAGTGCACTTATACACGCAAAAATCAAGTATGCAATCGATGAACCAAACCCTGTAACAATCGCTTTGCGAAACCCATATTTAATTGTATTCTGAACCGTAACGGACGCTGCCATTCCCAGCGGTATACCCACTACCGCACCGGCAATCAGTCCTCTGATAAGCATATCCATTCTTTTCTTTCCTTATTATTAGCGTATTTCGTGAAATGTAGAAACACCATTTTCAAATGCTTCTACAGCTTCATAACAGCCCTTTACCATATCCGCTATGTTTTCATAGGTGTAAAATGCCGTATGTGGGCTCAATATAACATTAGGCATAGACCTTAGAATTGCAAGTTCCATATTGTCCATAACCTTCCCTATATTATTGTAGTAATATAATCCATTCTCATTCTCAATTACATCAAGAGCCACCGCTCCTACTTTTCCACTGACAAGCTCTTTAATCAGCTCTTTACTGTTAATCAGCTTTCCTCTTGAAGTATTCACGATGATGGCTCCGTCCTTCATTTTATCAATGCTTTCCTTACATATCATATGATAATTCTCATCTGTGGCATTAGTATGAAGCGTTATTATATCTGCGTTGGCATATAAAGTATCAAGGTCCGTATATTCTACAATCCCTTTCATGTCTTCATTGATATATGGGTCATATGCAAGTATTCTGCATCCAAATCCACTAAGCTGTCTGGCTACAGTACAGCCTATTCTTCCCATACCAATTATACCAACTGTTCTAGTGTTAAGACTATGACCTATTTTTCCTTTTAATGTATAATCCTGAAGTTCACTTCTCTTTAATACATGAGAAAAATTTCTAAGACACATAAGCATCATCATAATTGCATAGTCTGCCACACCCTCTGACGGATAGCATACGTTGGATACTCTCATTCCTAATTCTTTTGCCTTATCCAAATCCACATGGTCATATCCTATTGAACGGCAGGTAATATATTTAACCCCTACCTTATTAAAGGCTTCAACCATTTCTGCAGACATATCACAAGGGGTAGTACTTATGGCATCACAACCCTCTGCAAGACATACATTCTCCCTAGACGGATACTCCGTTGTATATACATAATCAATATTATATTCTTCACTATATTTTTTACAAAATTCTAATTCGTCAAATTCTCTTAAGGCATAAAAACATATCTTCATATCTATCTCCATAGTCATTAGTATATACGCAGAAAAACCGGGAAACCCGGTTTTCCTGACAGTATATTCATTTTATTTTCTTATACGGCTGTCATTACATGTAAAGTAAATAATCTGGAACTCCTTTGAAACTTCCTCAAGGAACTGTAATGCACCTTCTGTCTTATCCATATCAAGGTTGATAAATGGGTCGTCGAAGATGATAAATGGTTTCTCTTCCTTATACATAGCTTCTACAAGTGACATTCTCATACATACACCAATCATATCCTGATAACCACTACTGAAGAAACAGATTTCTCTCTGAAGTCCTTCTTCTTCAACTGTAAGATGTGTATTAGCATCAATATGGTATTTATCAGCTGATTCCTGTGTAAGAATCTTGTAGTACTTAGCAAATCCGTCCTTAATAGGTCCAATGTATTTACCAATAATGTTAGCTCTTGACTGTTCAAGTAATTCTCTTGCCTTAGAGATAAGTTCGTATTTCTTCTTATCCTTCTCGTACTGCTCTGTTAATTCCTTAAGAGATTCCTCTGCTTCATCAAATTCTTCCTTCTTAAGGTAGAGGTCATTAAGTACCTTGTTAACTTCATCAAGATATTTATGACTCTCATCGATGAGCGCTGTTACCTCAGCAAGCTTAGCGTTAGTCTCTTCAGCCGGTGCAATAGTCTCAGGAAGTATTATATCAATAAATGAAGCTGTATCTTCCTTAGCCAAGAACTTCTGAAGCTCTGCATCAGCCTTCTGCCATTCTTCATAACATGTTGTATATGTCTGAAGGTTAGACTTCATATCAATAAGCTGGGTATTAATATCAGTCTTAATTGTGATTCCAAGTCTCTCATAGAAGTTTCTAATTCTATCCATTACTTCATCTCTCTCAGCTGTAACTGCATCGAGTTCCTGTTTCTTGGCATACAGATGTCTGTATGTCTCAACACCATACTGAAGATCATGAATAAGCTCAATATAGTTAGCACCCTGCTGTGCATGACTGAAATACTTCTTAATGAATGAATCGATCTTAATACTTGATTCTTCAAGCTTCTGTCTGATCTCGTCCCCTGCTCCGTTTTCCTGAGACTTAGAACGTAAATCCTGATATTCCTTCAAGTCTGATTTCAATCCAAAAAGGAATTCAATAACTCTCTCTTCATCAAATACAAGTCCGTACTGATTAAGGAAATCTCTAATCTTATTGTCAACCTTGGCTATGTATTCTCTGTCTTTCCTGATTTCATCAACAATAGCATCCGTCTCAGGATTAACATGTGAAGTATTGCTCTTGGTTGTAAAATATCCTACAACACCGATAATCGCTCCAAGTGCAATAAAGAGTACTCCAAGTGCTCCCTTAAGTATTGCAAGTACAATACCTGCTACAGCCAACATACATCCAATGTATACCATTGGAGAAATTGCCTTCTTAGCAGATGCAGCTCTAATCTTATCGATATTAGCTTCCTTAACAGGAATAGCTGTAACCTTAGATGTTCTTTCATTCCAAGAAATAATGTGAGATGCAATCTCTTCTTCCTTAGGAATAATATGATTAAATCTTGCCTCGTAATCTGCAATTCTTGAATTATCAGCACCCTGAGCCTGACTCTTGCTGTATTCCTGAGTCATTCTAAAGTATGTCGCAGTCTCCTTGATGATATCATCAACCTCTTCCGGTGCCGGAGGAGTATCCACAAACTTATTCTCCCAGTCATTAAGTTCTCTCATATCATCATCGCTGAGTGAGTAATTCATAACTGACTGATTAAGGCTTGTAAGTCTTGCGCTGTCAAGAAGAATATCACCGATTTCTTCTTCTGTAGGAAGTTCTCCCGGGAAGTAAGAAGCTACTTTATCAAATGCTTCCTTACGGTATATAGCCTCATTATTAAGTTCATTATATTTATCCTGCTTAGCCTTAACATCTACATATCTTGCAGATAATTCCTGTGTATCCTGTAACTGTTTCTGCTGTGCTTTAAGAGCCTCGAACTGTTCTGACTTCTCTTTCATGGTAGCAACATTCACGTTGATTGCTTCCTCAAGCTCTGCCTTATCAGCAAGTGTATTCTTAATCTCAGCTATACGGTTAGCCATAACATTAAGAGAACCATTCTTCTTATCAGGGCTGAGCTTATTAATAATGTCAACAAGCATCTGATTAGCTGAGTCATAATTGTTAATGTCATTGGTATTCTCTACCAGATTACCAAGCTTGGCATTAATACTGTCTGTTGAGCTTGTAGCACATTCACTCTGAGAAATAAATACTGTTCTGTCAAAAGATTCTCTGTCAATCTTAAAGAGTGACTCACCTACATTAGGAAGGAACTTAGTCTCTTCAAGGTTAGTTCTTAAGTTTCTTACACAGAACTTATCTTCCTTCTCTTTAGTTCCAAATACTCTTTCAATTTCATATGTCTCGCCATCAGATTCGAATACAAGCTTACCACCGTATACGCCACCCTGCCATGGTCTGAAACGTCTACGCTCATTCTCATATTCGCTTCTTGTACGTTCATTTTCGAAACCATAGAACATAATCTTGATGAATGCGGCAAGTGTACTCTTACCCCAACCATTTCTCTCACAGAAGGAATTACATCCATCCTTGAATTCATAGGTTCCTTTTCTAATCTTACCAAAGTTCTGAATTTCACATTTTAAAAGTTTCATCTGTTATATCTCCTCCCCTAAAAGTGCTTGGATACCATAACGGATAATAGTAGACTTGTCTTCTTCCGAAATATCCTTGGAAGAGAGTACAGTTCTTGCAAATTCTCCCTTAAGTGTCTCATCAAAAGTAAAATCTTCTATGTTAATCTTGGTCTTAGTCTTATTAACAACCTTGAATACATAGTATGCATCAGCAAAGTTCTTCTCAAGGAGATCTGTACTGCATTCGCAGTCAAGTGTAACCTCTCCTGTAAGAACAATCTTAACAAGGCTCTTAGAGTCAACCTGAAGACTTGCAAGTGTATCTGTTATTCTCTGCTTAGCATCGGCTGTTGTATAACATCCTGTAATATCCACATCTATAGAGTAAACTGTACGTGATGCAATTGGCACTAACTGTCTTGTTGAAGTATGCTTCTTCTCATCTATATCGATAAGAACAAAACCATGTTCTCCACATTCATCAAAGCCTCTGCCTTCAAGGCATCCTGAGTAACAGTATGTTCCTCTTGGGTCTATTGCATCCTCTCTGTATGAATGATAATGTCCAAGTGCAAGATAATCCACGTTCTTATTCTTAATCTTATCAAGTCCGATAATATCCGGATTATCATTTCCCTTGTCCTGAATCTGTCCATGCATTACAACAATATTGTACTTGCCCTCATCGAGAGTAAGTGAGTCATATATTCCTGCGTGGTTTCTGTTATCGATTTCCGCACCGGTAATTGTTATACTGTCTGAACCTGCTACATCATATGTATTCCACTCTCTGCCGAAAAGCTTAAGGTTCGCAGGGATTTCCTTAAGATTGATAAGGAAATTATCAATATCATGATTACCCTGGAGATAATAAAATTCAATACCCGGATTATTGGTAATTGTATCCTTAACAAAATTTCTTGTCGTTACAGATATCATACTTGTGTCAAACAAATCTCCTGCAATGATAATTGCAGAAACCTTATTCTCGTTCGCATACACAACCATCTGTTCAAATGTGTTAAGGAGCTCGTTCTTTCTTTCCTTCGCCTGTTCCTTGGTAAGATGTCGGAGCATCTTAGAGTCCAAATGAACGTCTGCACAATGAATTATTTTCATGTTGTCCCTCTCCTTGTACGATATACCATTTATATATGTTTATTAATTCATATACGATAAATATATTAACATATTAGAAAGAATTTCTCAACAACTTATTAAAAATATATTGCAATTTTCTTTATTAATTGGTACTCTATAAAATATTTATACGAAGGGAAATGATAACCATGAAAATTAAGAAAATCATTGCAATGGCACTCTCAACCGTACTTGCTCTTTCAGTATTTACGGCTTGTGGAAAGAAGAACTCATCATCAGGACCTGCAGTTAAGGTCATTGACATCGAGCTTACCGAAGAGGAATACGCTCTCGGTGTTGATAAGGACCAGCCTGAATTACTTGAGAAAGTTAATGAATTTATTGAAAGAATTCAGGAAGACGGAACTTACGACGAGATTCTTAACCGTTATTTCGGTGACGGAGAGCCTCAGGCTGTAGTTTCAGCACAGTTCGACGCTGACAAGGATCAGTTAATCGTTGCAACTAACGCTGCTTTTGAACCATTTGAGTATACTAAGGGCGACAGCTACTTAGGAATCGATATGGAAATCGCTAAGCTTTTTGCCGACAGTCTTGGCAAAGAATTAGTTATCCAGAACATGGATTTTGATGCAGTATGCCTTTCAGTTGGACAGCATAAGTGTGACCTTGCTTTAGCAGGACTTACAATCAAGCCTGACCGTGAAGAGTATGTAACATTCTCTACTTCATATTACAAGGCTTCTCAGAAAATCATCGTACCTGCAGGCTGTACAGAATTTGATAACTGCAAGACTGCAGCAGATGTAGAAGCAATTCTTAAAGAGAAGAAGGATTCAGTTAAAGTTGGTGTTCAGACAGGAACAACAGGACAGTTCTACGCTGAAGGTGATGAGAGCTGGGGATTTGACGGATTTGATTTTAAAACAGTAGGTTACAAAAACGGTGCTTTAGCAGTACAGGATCTTGCTAACGGCAACCTTGATTATGTAATTATTGATTCAGCTCCTGCAGCATGCATTACAGAATCAATTAACGAAATGCAGTAAGAAAGGCAGAACCATGGGAAACTTTCAACAGAAATTTGACAAATTCATAGAAGTATTCATTGAGTACAACGGTTATGTCAAAGTACTTGAAGGCTTAAAGAATACGGTAATCATTGCAGCCTTAGGTCTGCTTATCGGTATTATAATCGGTACCCTGATTGCCACAGCCCGTGTTTTACCGCAGTATAAGATATTACCAAAGATTCTGAACAAGATATGCGGTTTTTATGTCGCATTATTCAGAGGCACTCCGGTAGTTGTACAGCTCCTTGTTTTTTACTATGTACTCCTCCCTCTCATGGGTGTCAGAATGACAGGTGTGCAGGTATCAATAATGGTATTTGGACTTAACAGTGCCGCTTACATTTCAGAAATAATGAGAAGTGGTATCCTCTCTGTAGACCCGGGACAAATGGAAGCAGGAAGAGCTGTGGGATTGAGCTATGGAACAACAATGATTAAAATAGTTATTCCGCAGGCGGTTAAGAACATACTTCCGACTCTCGGTAATGAATTTATCGCATTAATAAAAGAGACCTCTGTTGTAAGCTTTGTAGGTGCTACAGACCTTTATGTAGCATTCAACTACATTGGAAGCAGTAATTATGAGTTTATGGTTCCATATCTTGTAATGGCACTTGTATACATTGTGCTGGTTCTCATAATCAGTCTTGCTATAAAACTTATGGAAAGGAGCCTGAGGAAAAGTGATAGACGTAATTAATCTTGAAAAACATTTCGGTGACAACAAGGTTTTGAACGGAATCGACATCACCATTGAAAAGGGTGACATTATGGTTGTCATCGGTCCGTCAGGTTCAGGTAAAAGTACCTTCCTAAGATGCCTCAACTGTATGGAGGACCCAACAGGCGGACAGATTATTTTTAACGGAACAGATATTGCCAATCCTAAGGTCAACATTAACATACACCGAAGACATATGGGAATGGTATTCCAGCATTTTAATCTGTTCAATAACAAAACAGTTATACAGAACATTATGTTGGCACCTGTTTACGTTAGAAAGCAGATGCTAAGAAAAGCCAAAAAACAGAATCTTGCAATACGTTTTACTAACATATTCAAGAAGGCGGATGCTAAGAAGGAACTTGTTCCAATCACAACTTCCAAATCCGCCATTATGACAGAATGTAAGAACAACGCTATTGAATTATTAAAGAGAATCGGACTGGAAGATAAGGCAGATGCTTATCCGGCAACCCTGTCAGGCGGTCAGAAGCAGCGTGTAGCCATTGTCCGTTCACTTGCCATGAATCCGGATGTAATTCTTTTTGACGAGCCTACAAGTGCTCTTGACCCGGAAATGGTTGGCGAAGTTCTTGACCTTATGAAGGACCTTGCAAAAGAAGGAATGACAATGATAGTGGTAACCCATGAAATGGGATTTGCCAGAGAAGTTGCCAACAAGGTCATCTTCATAGATAACGGTCAGATTCTTGAAAGTGCTTCACCTGAGGAATTTTTCTCAAATCCGAAGCATCCAAGACTTAAAGAGTTCCTTGCCAAGGTTCTCTAAATTATATTATGAATTAAAGCATATCATTTTTAATTTTGTTAAAGAAAATGATATGCTTTTTTTAATTTATTTGGTATAATAAATTTATTATGACTTATTGGAGGTTCCATTAATTGATTCAGAACGATTTTACACATTATCCTAATAAATATTCGTTAGGAAGAAGCTGCTGGAGAAGCTTTGATGAGGGAATAGAATATGAGTGGCTGATAACTAACGGTCTTGGCGGATATGCTGCATTAAGTGCCATAGGTGCCAACACAAGACTTTTCAGCGGTATTCTTAATGTATCCCTTAATCCACCTGCTGATAGATATACTCTTCTTGGCAATATTACAGAACGTGTTGTCAGCGAGGATGGTACGGTAGTTGATTTTGATACTCACAGAACAGTATTTGAAACTCTAGATGGTCAGAAATATCTTAACCATTTTAATTTTGATGCCTACCCTGAGTTCACATACCAGTTTTCCGATTTCATGATGAAGAAGTCCATTGGTATGGTATACGGTAAGAATACTTCCGTGATATGTTATACGGTAAAGAACGGTCTCAGACCGCGTAAGCTCATCCTGACCCCTAATTTTACTTATAAGGTACTTGGAGCAGCTGCAATCAGAGACAATCTCCGTTTTGATAAGGTTTTGGACAGAAAGACTCTTACCCTTACGCCACAGGCTAATAGAGATATTGCTATTTATTTTACAGCCTCTGATGGTCAGTATATCGACCGCAGCACATATCCTACAAGCATGGCTGTTCCTACTCATGAATACAAGGAAGGTTTTATATATAATTTAGATACCAGAAATGGTTATAACGGAACTGACTGCTTCTATACTCCTTATGACGTTGAAGTAAGTATAGGTGCCGGAGAGACCAGAACTTTCTATGTTGTATGCAGCACTTCTTCAGAAGAAGTTAATGGTTTTGACGTTCTTAAGGACATGCTCGACAGAAAGAGAGGTCTTGGCAACAATCTTCCTGCTAAAGACGGTCTGTTAGACAGACTTGTGTATAGTGCTGATAATTTTATTGTTGCAAGAAATTCTACCGGCTTTAAGAGTGTACTTGCAGGTTTCCCTTGGTTCTTGGACTGGGGAAGAGACACAATGATTGCTTTTACGGGACTTACACTTTGTACTCATCGTTTTGATGATGCAAGAAGCATTCTCATTTCATTTGCCAAGTATATTAAGGACGGGCTTCTGCCTAATGTTTTCCCTGATACGTCAGAGGATCAGCCTTACTACAATACCATGGATGCTTCTATGTGGTATTTTTACGCAGTATATAAATACCTTCAATATGACAAGTCACCGGAAGCGGCTGAATTTATACACAACGACATATACCCTGTTCTTGAACAGATTATTGATAACTATAAGAAAGGCACCCATTATTCAATCCATATGGACGACGACTACCTTATTAGCGGTGGCAGTGATTTTGACCAGATCACATGGATGGATGTGCGTGTTGGTGACTGGGTTGTAACACCAAGACATGGTAAGCCTGTAGAGATTAACGCTCTCTGGTATAATGCACTTCGCATTATGGCAGGTCTTTCTGAACCTGATAAGGCTTCCGAATACAATGAACTTGCAGACAAGGTCAAGACAAGCTTCTCACAGAAATTCTGGAATGAAACAGACCAGTGTCTCTATGATGTAATTGGCAAGACCTCCGACGGCAAGGACGATCCTGACAGCAGAATAAGACCTAATCAGATTGTTGCAGTGTCGCTTCCTTTCCCTGTTCTTACATCAGACAAGGAAAGACTTATAGTAGATAAGGTATACGAGCTTTTATATACACCACTGGGAATACGCTCTCTTTCACCTGAGGACCCAGAATACAAGAAGGAATATATTGGAAAACTTATCCTTCGTGATGGTGCATACCATATGGGAACCTCATGGGGATATATCACAGGTATGTTTATCACTGCATATACCAAGACACATGGATATACAGATGAAGCGATTGAAACTGCTCTCTCATTACTCACTCCTATGATAGATCATTTAAGTGATGGATGTCTTGGCGGAGTTGCAGAAATTTTTGACGGAGATTTCCCATGTACATCCCGCGGATGTTATTCTCAGGCATGGAGTGTTTCAGAGCTTACAAGAGCATACTACGAAGATATATTAAGATTAAATCAATAATATAAGGAGGTTACAATGAAGAAGAAATTATTTTCACTTGCTATGGTATTGGTATCTGTTTTTGCGTTAACTGCATGTTCTGACAAAGAAACAACTACGAACACAGACGTATCCAATACCAATCACGCTGACTATGCTTGCTACAAGCATGAGGATTCTGTTGATGCTGAAGGCCATACTAACAGAACCTACTACTACATTAACCAGAGCGACTCTTTTGAATTAACATTCCGAGTTAATCACAATCACACATCAGATGATTTTATCTGTGGTACTGCCATCATTGCCAATGACGCTCTCAATTATATGCGTTACTCTCTTATCGACACAGAGGGTAAGACAATAGTTGACTATGACAAATATGCATACTTTGAACGTCTTGGTACTTCATCATATTTCAAGTTCACTTCTGTAAAAGAAGGAGATATTCTGTACGGTATCTTTAATGAGAAAGGTGAGACAGTAGCAGAGGAAAAATATTTAGACATTACCTGTTTCCCAACAGATGAGAAGTTATTTTTCCTGTGTAAGACCGCAGAGAACACTTACGACATATGCAAGGAAGACGGTAACGCTTTAATAAGCAATGTTACAATAACAGATGTGGACAACTCAACCTACTACAACAGATTTGATAACGAGGGCAAAGGCTTATTTGCATTAATAAATGACATCGAGACAACTCTGGTAAGCGAATCAACCGGTGAGATTATAGCCTCTGATAATACAGATTATATGATTAATCTCCCTGACTATTATGTTTCTAATAAGGAAACAGGTAACCTTGAATTATTCTTATTAAGCGATAATTATGACAAGGTCACATCTATCGGTTCAGACTATGGCAGTTATCACTGCTATGCGATTAAGGATTACCGTTACATATATGACGACGCAGGACTTGTTGTTGCAATTTTTGATGACGAAGGCAACTTAAAGGAACAGCCTGAGAACGTAACAATCACCAAGCTTCAGGTTGCAGATACTTATAGCATGTTATTGGAATACGAGGACAGATATTCATTAAAAGATAATTCCAATAAAGAAGTTGAAAAGTTTGATAAATCAAGCTACACACTTCTTTCAATAGAAGAATACGGAATAGGCTTCCAGAAGGGCGAAGATACTTACGTATACAATTATGATGGTGATGTTATTCTTCAGGAAATGGAATATGACGGGGGCTATCACTTATTAAATAACAAGAACATTATCCCTATTCCTGAAACAGGTACAATTATCACTTCCGATGTGTGCGACAGATATGTAACAACAATACATGATGAATACCATCTGATACAGGATGAATTAACCATATATCAGGTATTGGATAAGGATTTGAAGGTAATATTTGAGTTCAAAGCAGAAGACCTTGACACATTTATAAGTGGAACAGGATATGATTTCATTGTATTAAAAGATGGTATCTACACTCCTACAGGTAAGAAGTTGGAAATTACAGGACTTAATTAACAATAATGCTGTACGGTTTATCCGTACAGCATTTCTTTTGTCTCATCATATAGCCATTCCCGTTCTTTTTCATCAAGGTATGGTGATATGTTTTCATATACTTTTTTATGATACTCGTTTAGGATTCTTAACTCATCCCTTGTCATATCCTGTGTTACTATAGAATCTCTGTCAAAAGGAACCATGGTAAGCGTATCAAATTTCATAAATTGTCTTGATTCATTCTTGTAATCCTTAAGACACATAATCAGATTCTCAAGTCTGATTCCATATTCTCCCTCAACATACAATCCCGGCTCGTCAGAGGTTATCATTCCCTCCTCAAAAGCTACATCTCCTTTGCAGTTCTTAGGCCTTATATTCTGAGGACCCTCATGAACATTTAAAAGATACCCTACACCATGTCCGGTGCCATGTCCATAGTCAAGTCCCATTTCCCACAACGGGCCTCTTGCAAGAGCATCCAGATTAGAGCCTCCGATTCCATATGGAAATTTTGCTGAGGCAAGCCTTAGATTACCCTTTAACACCGCTGTATATCTGCGTTTCATTTCATCCGATACATTCCCTATGGAAACAGTTCTGGTAATGTCAGTTGTGCCCTGATAATAATGTCCTCCGGTGTCCATAAGTAAAAATGTATCTCTTTCGATAACCTTATCAGTATCCGGCACTGCCTCATAATGAACAATGGCGCCGTGGGAACCACTGGCAATTATAGGTGCAAAGCTTTCCTCAATAAAATTCTCATTTTTCTGTCTCAATTCTAATAACTGGTCAGCAATATACATTTCCGTCACATCCTCGCCACCGCCATACATATCTGTTTTGAGACGATATATAAGTTTAGTAACCGCAACGCCATCCATTATGTGAGCAAGGCGCTCATTAGCCATTTCTGTAACATTTTTCACCGCTTTCAACATCCTTGTAGGGTTATCAGCAAAAACAACCTTATATCCGTCCAAAAGAGCCATTAACGCCACATTGGTGGTTCCGGCATCAACCATAAACACCGTATCTTCCCCATATCCTTTAACATCCTCATACACTTCAAAATAATCTTTAACGTAAATATTATCTGCCTGCAGGTGCTCCACAATCTCATTATCAACAGATTCTTTTGAAACATACACAACCGCTCTTTCCTCTTCCACAATAGTATATGCAAGAGCAACCGGGCTGTATTTAATATCATTTCCTCTAAGATTATATAACCAGCCAATATCATCAAGGGATGTAAGAAGATGCGCCGTTGCATTCTTCTCCTTCATCGCTCTTCTAACATTGGACAGTTTGCTGTCTCTTGATTCACCGCAATAGCTTAAAGGTAGCTCCCACACCCTGCTATGGGGCATATCAGGTCTGTCTTCCCATATAGTGCCAACCAAATCCATGTCTTCAATGAATAGAACATCCTTAACCGCAAGTGTCTCCTTCAACATCTTTGCATACTCATAGCTTACCGTTCTTCCGTCGTAGCCTACAACACTGTTATGATCCAATTTTTCCTTCATGTACTCTGCTATCGTAGGAACATCAGGCTCACCTGATTTCATAAGCCTTATACCGGTTCCTTGAAGTTGCATAGCAGCCTGAATAAAATATCTGGAATCAGTCCACAGACAAGCATCCCACTCCGTAATCACAAGAGTTCCTGCAGAACCCGAAAATCCCGAAATATATTCTCTGCATTTAAAATAGTCATCTATATACTCTGAAGCATGATAATCATCTGTAAGAATTATATACGCCGACACATTATCTTTTTTCATTAACGCTCTAATCGCTTCTATTCTGTCTCTGTATATATTAGTATCCATCATTTTCCTCCGTCATACATTCTTCAATGATGCATCGTTCCAGTTCGCCATACTCATCGTAGTGTTTCGACTTAAGTTCATCACTGTGCCCCCTAAGTGCGGCAAAAGGGGCAAAAATCTTAGCTCTGTCCTGAACATCCATCTTAGGGTGTTTTACATAATCCCTGTTTTTCAACGGATATTCCATGTTAATAATATCGTTATATTCAAATCCGTCCATAGCTACGCTTTGTGCCCTCCTATCTGATTATTTCTGTCAATTCCGGTCGCTCCTTTTTCAAAGTTCATGCCCTTGAGTATGGAATTTTTCCCGTATTTTTTCTTGATATCAATCATGGTCTTCTGAATGCTTTTCTCTTTAATAATCTCATCTGGATTAGTAAACAAATCAAACTGTTCAAACCCTTCCTCAACAAGATTATTGGCACTTATCTGAATTCGCCTGATGTAAAGTTTTTTTGAAACAATTCTATCATACAATTCCATTATTGCATCCAATATTTTTCTGGTACTGTTAGAAGCAGTTCCTACATTGGCTGTGCCATGAGCAGGTTTAGGAAGCTTTCTTCCATATCTGTCAACCTCAACATCTCCTCTGTATAATCCCGTATCTACATTTTCCCTGTCATAGCCTACCGTAAGGGTAAAAGATGATGATGCAACCCCCTTGTCCACCATATCCAATACCATAACGTCTATCATTTCCTTAACAACCACTCTAGCCTCATGAAAATCATACGGTCTCTGTAACACCTGTCCCGAGCTAAGACAGCTTGTGTCTGTACGATATGATTTTATCTCTTTAATCGTACATGGTTCATAGCCCCATGCATGGTCTATTAATATCTCTGCATCAATTCCAAACATTTTATAGAATATATCTTCATTGTAAACGGATGCCCTTGCAATATCTCCCA
>JAZQKW010000143.1:0-7516 GCA_045542375.1 Butyrivibrio sp. | reverse complement strand
ACATATTTCTTAACTGCATCATTGAGCACACTATCCGAATCCTCGTCCGGTTCTTCCTCTACAGTTTCTTCTGTAAGGGGCTCGTCCGCAAGAACGTTCTCTTTCTCGTTCTCTTCCTCTTCTTCTGCCTGCGGTTCCTCTTTGTAGTCTTCTATCTCTTCGTGAACGTATGTTGTCTCTTCTGCTCTGCACTTACGCTCATAATCTTCAGTTACCTCTGAAATAAGCTTTTCCGTAAGTCTTACTATTGCCGCTGCAGCTTCATCAGCATCCTCAGTATCAAAATCTCCGTTATCCACAGCTTCTCTTAATATTTCATCAAATCTGTCTTTTTCCTTAGCAGGCTCCTCTGCCGGTTCAGGGTCATTCATATGCTCAAGATAATGCATAATGTCTATCTGACCCTCAATTACAGATTCTTCACGCTCAAGATTAAGCTCTAACTGAACAGGTGTTACTTCTTCTATCGTAACTACAGACTTAACCTCTTCCTTATCGTTCCCTTGTTCCTCAGTGGTAATGCAGGCCTCCTCTTTAGCCGCTTCCACCTCTTCTTCTATTTCTTCCATAACACTCTTAACCTGATTCCATCTGTGAGTGTTAATTATTATTTCTCTTGTAGGTTCATCTACTTCATCATCCACATTAGATCTCTGAATTTCAATGACATCAACATTAATCGGTTCTGCCGTTGCAGATACTTCATTGGAAATTATTGTGTCATAACCTTCTGAAATAGTTTCCGGTTCTGCTGTTTCTTCAACTTCCTCTATAACCGCCTCTGTCGCATCCTCTACATCTTCTTCTATTACCTCTTCCTCATTCTGAGCCACCTCAATATCTTCTTGTAACTCTTCCTGTGGTTCTTCTTGTGACTCTTCCAGTTGTTCTTCCTGTGGCTCTTCTTGTGGTTCTTCCTCTATCTCCTCCGACATCTCAACTCTCTGAGTAGGAAGTTCTTCCGGCACAAAAGGTTCAGGAGGCTCAACGAACCTTGGCTCCTCCTTCTTCATGCCTGCCATAATTATCTCCATGCTCTTAGCAAGTTCCTGCTGGAGATTTCTTGTATCATATACAGATGGTTCAGCCACCGGAATCTTGATGTCATCAACATCCACGCTGCTGATTTCCTTCATCTCATCTGAAGCAGTCCCTTTCTGAGAGTCATCTTCCTTCGGTGCTTCAGCCTCCTCTTGCTTCATAAGGCTTGGCTCATACACACGTCCTGCCTGACGATACTCATTCATTATCTGAAGCTTCTCCTTCTGGGACGGAGTAAGCTCAGCATATATCTTCTTGAGATTGAGAGCCTTCTCCACATATTCACCATCGTTAAACCACAGAATAAGGTCATCACATTCCTTAACACATTCTTCTATTCTGCCATCTTTAGCATAGAGGTCAGCAAGCTCGTAGCCATACTGCTCATCCATTTCATTCTCACGATACTCTTCAAGTATCTGGATAAGCCTTGCATTAGGCACACCCCTTGCCTTGTTAAGCTTGTACAAAAGAATATATCTGCTCATGTCGTGAGGTGCCATGTCGATAAATTCCTTATACAAATCATCAGCTTCTTCAAGGTCATTAAGGGCAATTGAAAGCTCCGCAAGCATATACACAAGCCTTCTGCCACCAAGATTACGATTATAGGCATATACGCAGATATTTCTTGCGTCCTTTAATCTGCCTGCCATTTCGTAGGCTTCCCTTGCAATATTAAGTTCAGACCACTTCTTAACCTTTCTCCATTCGATAGTATCAGCTACTTTCGCCGCCTCTTCGTATGACTTGGCTGTACAAAGTCTGTCTAACTGTTCAATTTTCATTCCATATTCTACTTTATCCAAAGTATTCACCTCACTGAATTACGCAAAAATCCTTAATAATTCTATCATAACTGCCCGTCAATTTCAATCAAGATTTAATGTAGCCTGCTCATAGTCCAAAAGACTGTATTCCATCTCCTCCACATTAACCTGACTTCTGTAATCCACAACAACAGTCTGCTGACGATTACCCGCCATTTTCTGTCCAAGAATATAGTTTACATCAAACATTTTGGTAATAGCAGGTGTTGCACCTCTTGCAGGAACCACAAGCTGTACATGATTCGTCTTAAGAAGTTTAAAAATAGGTTCCCAGATATACACATCCTTGGCTGCACCAAAAGGATTATCAATAAATATTGTTTTGCCTGTAGATGCCGTATCCTTACCGGTTGCATTAATATTGGATATGTAATGAATTACTGCAATAAGAAACTGAATATATATACCCTGGGACTGTCCCGTACTTCCTACTGCTTCTTCATATCTCAGATATCGGCTCTGGTCCTTGATGTGCTCACGTTTGTACAGGCACAATTTAATACTGTTCATATCAGTAACGATAACTGAGAATAATTTTTTCCATGAAAGTCGTGACTTAATATATTTGAGTTTTTCCTCCGGAGAAGAGAATGTCTCAGCACCGGATACCGTTTCATTGATATAAGATGACATTCTGTCCTTATACATCTCTTCCTTCACATACGGAATGGCAAGGGTAATCATTGAAATAACCTCGTCATCAAGTGTAATTCTGGAAAGCTTCGGAAGTCTCTCAAGCTCTGTACGGATGTTGCTGCATATCTGAATACATCTTTCTTCAAAGCTGTCTTTGATTTTCTGCATATCACGAATTCCCTGCTCTATACTGTCCCTCTCAAGAGCAATACATTCTCCCGTTTCCTTAAGACCTGTAATCATATTGTCCACATCACCTATATTTTCCGGTGGGACGATACTGCGTCTTATTTCCTCTGCAAGCTCGTAGCCATTGAACTTATTAAGCATATCCGCTAACTTCATTTTGTCTTCCGTAAAAATATTAAGCTTCTTCTGTTCTTCTCTGCACAGATTTTCATACTGTTTCTGAGCCGCCTCATATTTTTCAGCCGACAAAACAACTTCTTCCTGAACAGAGGCATCAATATTCTCCGGTACCTCAAGTCCTGCTTTTCTTACGATACGCTCAAGGTCTTTTTCCATAATGAGAATATCCTTGTTATCCTCTTCAAGAGCTTTAACATTCTTCACAATTGCAAGTATTTTGGCAGTTATCTCCGAAAGTGTCTGTCTGCCGGCAAGAATATATCCTGTTGGATTGGTAATTTCTTCTCTGACATATTCACCATACTTTTCTTCGTATAATTTTCTGGCATGCCACATACTTCCTTCGATACGGTTTTTCTGTGCCTGTTCTGCGTTAACAGTTTCATCAACCTTGGCAACCTCTGCCTCAAGCTCTTCTATCTTACGTTTAACAGAAAGTCGTTCCTCAACTCCTGCATCTCTTAAAAGTCCCTTTTCCTTAGCGTCAAGTGCCTCCTCTAAGGTCATACCATGAAAGCGAAGATTATCAAGGCTCTTTTTCATATTAAGTTCGTAGCTCTTAAGAAGTCTTTCCTTATCAGCAAGCTCTCCGCCCTGTTCCATAAGCATCTTGCGAAGTGCACCTGCTTTGGCATCAAGTTCACTTTCAGAATACCCTGATGCCGCTCTGACGCTTTCATCAAGATAAGGCTTATACATTTCATTAAACTCACGTTCAATTTTATTAATAAGCTCCTCGGTTGCATTTCTGCTTCTAAGCGAAGTCTCATACTCTTCTTCCGCATGGGATAATTTACGCATGGCATCACCATGATTTCTCATGGCAAGAGTTATGTTCTTCTCGCACTCCTGCTCCCTGCCGTATTTTTCATTAAGCTCACCTGAAAGCTCTGCAACCTTTTTGAGTCCTGCTAATTCAACCCTGCACTTCTCAAGAGTTCTGTTCTCTTCATCAATAGATTCACTGTATGACTTTATCTTCTCTCTGATTACCTCAAGAGATTCAACACTTGTATTTTTCTCTCTGTTCAGACGGTCATAATCTGCTTTTACCTTTTCAAGGCGTTCCTCAATTTCTGCAGGATTAACAACATCTGTTAAATTTCTAATCTCCTGCAGGTCACCAAACATTACCTCATATCGGTCCCTGTTACGTCTGAGAGATTCCTCTAATTTGCCAATATCTTCGTTAACTCTGTCAATCTCAGCCTTAACCCCTGCTTCATCAAAGATAAAATTCATATCCTTGTATGCCAACACACCACCTGCTAATTCCACTTCGTCCCTCACTATCGGGATTATATGTGCACCGGTGTTAAGCCTGTATATAGTCTTATCATTGCTGATTTCTTCATATGAATCACCTGCAAAAATAACATATGGCATCTGAGGTGTATTTTTCATAGCCTCACATCTCTCAGACACTTCCATATCCATAAGAAGCTCCCATCCGGTCTTCACATCCGGATATCTCTTCTTAAGATACCTGGCAAGCTCTTCAAAATTCTTATCATTAACTGTAATTTTTCCTGCTTTAATGGACAAAGTATACTCACTAAGGTTGCTAAGTCTACTTTCTGTGTTAATTATGTCCACAGATAGTGTATGGATTAAATTCTCTATTTTATCCTTAAGATAATCCGTATTACTTTCGTTGTATACACGCTTGATAGAATCTAACTTATCTGTCAGCTGTCTACTACGAACAAGCTCCTCGTTATATCGGTCAATTTCTTCCCCTGTCAGAGTAAGTCTGGCATCTGTCTCCGATATTTTCTGCCTGAAATCTCCGTATTTTTCCCTCTCTTTTTCAAGAAGAGAAGTAAGATTTACGATATTCTTTTTTCGGGTAAGAATGTCCTCCTCAAGCTCTGCAACACGGTTAACCGCATTTGCTGCCACCACAAGGTCCGTCTCTGCCATAAGTACATCCAGACGCTCATTGATAGCCTTAATCTCTTTGGCAAGTTCTTCCTTAAGACCCTGCTCCTTTTTAATCTGTCCAAAACAGCTTTTTTCCGTATTCTTAGCCTGCTCAAGCATACCAAGCAATTCCTCAAGAGTCTCAGATGCGTTAGCTGCTTTGCTTCTAAGTTCTGCAAGCTTCACATTAACCATCTGCTCCTTGGCAGCCGCAAGACCGGCAAGCTCTGTAAGCACCTCTTCCTTGCCTAAGTCACTGTTCTTAATAAGCTCCTTTATTTCCTCGTAATTCTTATGGTTAGTCAGATACTCTTCATAATCAGATGCCACCTCTATGTATTTGAGGTTATCCTTCTGTCTGTGCACGGACTTTAGTAACTCTTCTTTTGCCAAAAGAGTTTCCTCTATAAGGGCTTCTGTTTTTCCAAGCTCTATATACTCTGCCTCTATTTCCGCAGCGGAAATCTTACGCTCTGTTTCTTTTCTGTCATCCTCAAGGGCAGCCTTTTCTGCCTCCATTGCTGCGACCTTGTCTTTCTCTCCCTTAAGTCTTTTTTTGCACGCAACAAGATAAGCAAGAAGCTCTTCCTCTAACTCCTTCTTGCCTCTGTATATATTCTTAAAACCAAGCAGTCTTTCCGAAAAATCATCAAGCAGCATTATCTGGTTGTCATAATTGGCAATGTCCTCTTTTCTTCTTGCAAGCTCTGTAAGCTTACTCCTGATATCAAGAAGTGTCTGAGCCATCATTGCGTCATCATTATCGTCTTTCCTGATGCGGTTATTGTACGACTTCTCAATTATGCCCTCGATAAGCAAGTCTTCTATAACTTTTCTGGTAGTCTTGTAATTGCTTTCAAAATAAGTTCTTACATGCCCCTCCGTCTTGTTAATACCCCTTACGATTTCCCACTGACTTTCATAAAGTCCGTAGTTACTGATGTAATTCTGGTAATCCCCTTTTCTGTCAAATATCTTAACCTCTACACCAAGGTCTCTTTTTTCAAGGTCCCTTAAGTACGCTTTCAGTGCACTGTAAGAGACTCTTTCCTCTCCCTTCATAAGTGGAAGATTCTTAAGGTCGTTTTCACCAAATTCCTTGTAAAAAATACAATAATTAAAATATTCTATATTGGCAGTCTCCGTATTTTTCTCGCTGTCCGCCCCGGTTTCCTTGGCTTTTCTCGCGCAGAAACCTGTTGTCATATATCTGTATCCGTTTCTCACATCACAGGAATCAAGCTTCCACTCGATAAGAGAATGAATGGTAGTATTTCCACTTCCTGCACGGAACAATTTCTCAATCGGCTGTTTATCATCTAAAGTACAATTAGGAATAAGATTCTGCAAAAGCAAAAGCATCAGCACACTTTTTCCACCACCATTTGCAAGGTCGTAGATAGAATTTTTGCAGGAAAATCTCATCACAAAATCATCATAGAACTGTGTGCCGAAATTGTATTTTACATTGTTAACCCTGATTCTGTTAATCTGTGGCATCTGCTTTCTCCTCTCTGCCTGAATTCATTATTTCATACAGGCGTCCTCTGTTTTGTTCAAAATAATTCTCCGCAATAGCTCTGAACCTGTCTGTCGGATAATATTTTTCTCCTGACTCCACAAAAAGCCCCTGACTTATCATAAAATTAAAAGTAAGCTTCACATATCCCGACTTAGAATTCTTAGCTGCTCTCGTTCCATTCTTGTCATCGGTACTTACAACCGGAAGTTCATCCCATAAAAGTGCAAGAGACTTAAAAGAATCCTTCTCTGCTTCTTCCATAACAATTCCTGCCGAGTGGTCAATAAGTCCTGCAAGAGAGCCGTCCACCGCCTTAATCACATCCTCTATTCTCAGATATTCAAGATAAGTAGCACTTGAGGAATCCTTATAAAATTCCGTTATCATGTTGTACATAATAAAATATGTCATGAATAATTCCTTATTAAGCCTAAGTCCCATAACACGCTTAAGCTCCTCATTGGAATATCCAAACACCTGATTTCCGTTACCCGCACTAATAAAAAGGGCATTATTATATTCATACAGATTAATGTTCAGATTGCGGCATATCTCCATAAGAATATCGTACACCTCTGAATTGGTGCTGTATTCCTCATAAAGTGATGCTCCCGCATCTGCTCCGACTCTTTCTCCTGTCATAAGCCTTGACACTATCTCCAGTGCCTTCATAAGATTCCTGTTTTCCATGGCAATCCCCGTTCTCTATATTGTAATAACAAAATTCGTTACGCTGACATCCTCACTTATATCTATCTCCTCTTCCATGCCATCTGCTAATTTAAGGCTGAAGCTCATTCCGATATACTCAGAAAACTCTCTTTCTCCCATGTATTCCTTAATAAGTGAATCAAGGAAGGTATCCTCAGTAGCCTCGCCATCCGTAAGCAGATATTCCTTCTTCTCACACAGATGAACCAAAAATCCATAATAGTCCCCGTTCTTTTTCACCTCATCCGACAGAATCTCTACCACTCTGTCGTTATATTCCTTAAAGGTCATTGTCTTTCTTGCTGACAGCTCTTTTAATAGAATCAAAAACAGAGTTCTGCAATTGTTCTTAAATCTCTCCTCATCAATTTCATCCTGAAAGACAATTTCTTTTACCTCTTCACTCTTAATAACTTCTCCGACTTCCTTAACCTCAGGTCTGTAAGTCAGAATATCCTCTATCTTGCTAAGGTCAAAAGTCTTG
>JAZQKW010000142.1:0-4624 GCA_045542375.1 Butyrivibrio sp. | reverse complement strand
CATGGCTTTGACTTGTATTATTTTAATAGTAAAAAACAGGGTGAATTAGATTTCATAATTGAACGGGGAGGAGAGGTAATTCCACTTGAAATAAAATCCGGTAAAGATTATACTAAACATATGGCTTTAAATAACGTACTGAAAAAGGAGCAAAGGATATGTCATTTTTTACCAAACCAACATATAAAGTTATGGATTTGCCGTTTGTATATGATTGTTTTTCATCAGATTATGAGGAATCATATGAGAACGGGATTTTTGACATTGAAGCATATGGTATTATTGATGGAGAGCAAAAATATTTATCAGGATGTTATATTTTGAAAAATCGTGAACTATATGATGATGGAAGCTTTGACCAGATGATGGAGATGCTAAAAAATAGTCAGGATAAGTATGTAAGAGTAATTCTTAAGTATAAGAAGGAAAAGTTAGTTAGTTTCGAAATCATGCCTGAAAGCCTGGCAAACATATATGGTGACGACAGGTTTTTAGAGATAGAATGTATTGGTTATGGAATTAATGATACATCATATTTGAAAAGAGGATAGATTATGAAAAAGATATTAAGTTTAATATTAGTAGTTATTTTATCATGTGGTCTTTTTGCTTGTGGTTCCAAGAGTAATGATGACAGTAATTTTTCATTGGGAAAAGTGACAGGAAATAGTTATAAGAATGATTTTATTGGTGTAAGCTGTGACTTGCCTGTAGGCTGGACTTATTATGATGACAAGCAGATACTTGAACTTAACAATATGACAGGCAGCTACATAGATAAAGAGTTTGAAGAACGCTTAAAGAATGCTGATATTGTATACGATATGTGCGCTGTTGAAAATGTTATGGGTAATAGTATCAATATCAACTTTGAGAAAGTTAAAGTGAAAAATGTTAATTTGAAGAAAAATATTGAGTCCCAGTTAGATGGTATTAATTCCACATATGCTAATATGGGATATTCCGATATTTTGTCATATTATCAGAAGGTAAAGGTCAATGGCAGAGAATATGACGGTATTAAGTTATCTGCCAAAATAGAAGGTGTGAACGTATATGTTACCGGCATTATGTACCAGAAGGGTAACTATATAGTGAATATTGCAACCTTGTCAATACAGGATGATACGACAGAGTCGATTTTAAGCTGGATTAATATAGAATAATGCTATTGACTTAAGTCTTATGACTATGCTACAATCATTTGAAAGTAAAGAGAGAAAAGCTATGATTATGCACAGTAGTTATCTTATACCTCTGAAAGAGAGTAGGGTCGTCGGCTGAGAGCCCTTAGAGCAATGTAAGAATAATGAATTTCACATAGGAGCTGCATTCTTGAACATGTAATTTAAGTAGAGAATGACGTTGATGCGCGTTAAGCATATAGAGAGCCTTATTATAAGGAATATGGGTGGTACCGCGGAATATTCGTCCCTGTTGACGGATGCTCCGCGTTTTTTTGTTTACTTAGACGAAATAAGATTAAGAAAGAAGGATAAAGAAAATGCAAAATGGTTTAAACGAACAGCTTGATGCTATTAAGCAGGAAATTTTAAACGGTATGGAAACTTTAGAAAGCTCTAAGGCAGTCTATGAGTTTAAGAAGACATTTATGGATTCTAAGACCGGTAAGATTGGCCAGCTTATGAAGGGAATGAAGGATATCGCTCCTGAGGACAGAGCTGAGTATGGTAAGAGTGTTAATGCCTTAAAGGAATGGGCACTTAATGAATTTGAACAGCTTGATGAGAAGATGAAGGAGAAAGAGTTAATTGCCAGATACGAAAGCGAGAAGGTGGATATCTCAATGCCTGCTAATAAGGTAGAACCGGGTAAGCTTCATCCGATTACACTTATTCGTAATCAGTTAATTGATATATTTGCATCTATGGGATTTGAAGTGTTTGAAGGAACAGAAATCGAGACAGATTACTATAATTTCACAGCTTTGAACACACCACAGGATCATCCTGCCCGTGATATGCAGGATACATTTTATCTGTCACCGGAATTTTTGCTTCGTACTCAGACATCAGCAGGACAGATTCACGTTATGGAGAATACTAAGCCACCAATTAAGATTCTGTCACCTGGTAAAGTATTCCGTTCAGACGATGATGCAACACATTCACCAATGTTTACTCAGATGGAAGGCCTTGCAGTAGATGAAGGAATTACCCTCTGTGATTTAAAGGGTATGCTTGACGTACTTGTAAAGAAGATTTTCGGTGAAGGAACAACTACCCGTCTCAGACCATCTTACTTCCCATTTACAGAGCCATCTGTAGAAGTAGACGTAAGCTGTTTTGAATGTGGTGGAGCAGGCTGCAAGCTTTGTAAAGGAACTGGCTGGATAGAGGTGCTTGGAGCAGGTATCGTTAATAAGAAGGTACTTGAAGTATGCGGTATTGACTCAGAGAAATACAGCGGACTTGCTTTTGGTATCGGTATTGAACGTCTTGCCATGCTTAAGTATGGAATTAACAATATTAAGTTGTTATTTGAGTCAGATGTACGTGTTCTTGAACAGTTAAGCGAATAAACAGGAGGAAAAAAATATGTTAGTACCACTTAGTTGGTTGAAGGATTATGTTGATATTGATATTCAGCCTAAGGAATTAGAAGAAAAATTATTTTCATGTGGTTTCGAAGTAGAGGAACTTTATGAAATTGGAAAAGATATTGAAAATGTAGTAGTAGGTCTTGTTGAAGAATGTGAGCCAATTCCAGAAACACATCTTCACGTATGTAAGGTAAATGTAGGCGAAGCTGAGAGCTTACAGATATGCTGTGGAGCAGACAATGTAAAGGCAGGTGGCAAATTCCCTGTAGCTTTAGTTGGTGCATCTGTATATATGACAGCTAAGGACCACAAGACAATTGAAGGTGTAATGAAGATTAAGAAGGGCAAGCTTCGCGGATATGAATCATTCGGTATGCTTTGCTCAGGTGTGGAACTTGGTCTTACAGAAAATATGTATCCGGGTGCAGGCTATAACGGACTTTTGGTTTTACCGGAAGATGCTAAGATTGGTGCAGATGTTAAGCCAATGCTTGGACTTGATGACTGGATGTTTGATATCTCAATTACAGCTAACAGAGCTGACTGCCAGAGTATATACGGTATTGCCAGAGAAGTTGCTGCTGTACTTGGTAAGGAGTTAAAAACACCTGCCCTTGATTATACAATGACAGATGCCAAGAAAGAGGGATTCTCTGTAACAGTAGATGCTACAGAACTTTGTCCAAGATACATTGCACACTATGTAACCGATGTTAAGATTGGCGAATCTCCTGCATGGATGAAACGTCGTCTTGCATTAGTAGGATGTGAGGCAATTTCCAATGTTGTAGATATTACTAACTACATTCTTAAAGAATTAGGTCAGCCTATGCATGCTTTTGACTGTAATTACCTTGAGGGCAACGCAATCAACGTAAGATGCGCAGGAGATGGTGAAAAGATTGTAGCTTTAAATGAAAAAGAATATGTGCTTGATTCATCTAATCTTGTTATCTGTGACGGTGTAAAACCTGTTGCAATAGCTGGAGTTATGGGTGGACTTAACTCTGAAATTCGTGAAACCACAACAGAGGTTATGTTTGAATGTGCCAAATTTGCCAGAGATAATGTCAGAAAGACATCAAGAGCTTTGGGACTTATCTCAGATGCAAGCAGCCGTTACTCAAAGGGTGTTGATGAATACGCTACAGTTATGGCTATAGACAGAGCACTTCATTTAATCGAAGAGTTAGGATGCGGTAAGGTTGCATCAACACGTTGTGATGCCAATACAGGCAACAGCGTAGAACCAAGAGAGATGAAGGTAAGCATTGCCAAGGTTAACGGAGTTCTCGGTATAGAAGTTCCTACAGAGGACATTGTGAGAATTCTTACTAACCTTAATTTTGCCCCGGTTGTTAACGGAGATGAATTAACACTTATGATACCTGCATATCGTGAAGATATGGAATCATATCCTGACGTTGCAGAAGAAGTAATCCGTATGTATGGTTATGACCATGTAACACCTACTTTTATGCCAACAGCCAAAGTTACAACAGGTGGTTGCAACTTAAAGCAGAAGACAGATATGAGACTTAAGAGAGCATTATGCGGGGCAGGAGCACATGAATGTATGCATTACTCATTCTTCTCACCTGCAGATTTAGATATGCTTCGTCTGCCTGAGGATGCTAAGGAGAGAATGGCAATTCCGCTTATTAATCCAATCAACGAAGGTCTTTCAATTATGAGAACTACATTGGCAGCATCTATGATACATACCATGGCTCGTAACCAGAAGAGAGGCAACCTCGAAGGACGTCTTTATGAGATAGGAAGTACTTTTATACCAAAATCTCTTCCGCTTACAGAGTACCCTGATGAGCAGAATGTTCTCTGTGTAGGTCTTTTTGGTGATAAGGAAGATTTCTTTACATTAAAGGGTATGGCAGAAACCGTTGCAGATACACTTGGAATTAAGTTTGTCTATGAGAGAACAACTAAGACATTTTTACATCCATACCAGACTGCGGCAATTATGTACAATGGGGAAGAGGTAGGATACCTTGGAAAGGTCTCTTATGAGATTCAGGACAGCGAAGATATGCGTACAGGCTC
>JAZQKW010000141.1:0-5965 GCA_045542375.1 Butyrivibrio sp. | reverse complement strand
GCATTCATACATTCATCTATATACTTTTCACCGTTATAATTTGGAATAACAACCGATGCTTTATACATTTCCTAATTCCTTTACTTGTAAATGGCAGCCTCCGGAGCGTACACCATTTTAATTCCTTTATATTTACCCTTCATAGAATTAATATGAAAGGCCTTTCCCTTAAAACTTTCATCATACAATTCTCTCTTTATGAGTATTCCTGAAGATGGTGCAACCTGAATATCCATATTGCATTCTCCAAGATTAAATTTACCCTTGAACCAGTATGGTTTTCCGGCTAAAGAAGGTGTATGACCTTTTCCTGTTTTTGCCAGTCCGTTATACACATACTTACCCTTTTTGATTATTTTAGGTACAACCACGTCAGCCTTGGTAAAATACGCCCTTTTCAAAAGTCTGTCTATGTCACCTCTGTTGATTTTCATCTTAGAATCCAGCAACAGATAGTGTGTGCATAATGGCTCTGTTATCTCGTGGGAAACAACCGTACACACCTTATATCCGCCCTTTTTGAAACATACAATCCTGTAGAAACCCGGATCATCCATCTCCTCAACTCTGACACCTTTTATATTGTTTCTGTCTATATAATCTTCAAGTGCTCTTCTTCCCGCTTCGTAGGCATATTCTTTTGCAAAAGGATTAGAAGATGTTGAATCCTCACCCACTCTCCAGTGATAGAGTATCTTTGGCACATGGGCTATTTTGTCTGTTTTTTCAATACATCTTAAAAACAGGTCGTAATCCTGTGCCCCGTCAAATTCTTTTCTAAATCCCACCATTTTATCAAGAATACTTTTCTTAATTACCGTAAAATGACAGATATAGTTATTAGATAACAAAAGATTGAGATTAAAATCCGGTTTTCTGTATGGGGCAAAATAATAGTCAAGTCCTTCACTTACTTTGTCCTCGTCCGTATATATCATCTCGTAACCTTTATCAATTTTCCTCATAATTTCATATAAAGCATCCGGTTCAAGAATATCGTCATGGTCAAGGAATCCCACATATTCACCTGTTGCAAGCTCAAGAGCGCCGTTGGTATTCTCTGATATTCCGTAATTTTCCTTAAGCGATATATATTTTATCCTTGAATCGTCACCAAATACAGAATCTATTACAGATTTTCTTTTCTCCTCTCCCGCATCTGCAATGCACAGCTGCCAGTCAGAATAAGTCTGCTGCTTTACTGAATAAAGAGTCTGTATTAATTTTTCCGGGTCCGTATTATAAATTGGCACAACAATACTGATGGTCACCTTGTTCTTAAATACAGCATTTCTCTGCTGCTCCATTTCGCTCTCAGTTACCATCTCTTCAATACGGTTATTTTCGTAATCCTCTGTTTTATCCTGTTTTTCAAGAACCTTCCATATAAGCTTCTTGGTTCCATATCGTTTCAAATACGCTTTTGCTTTTTTAATCTGATTCATAATTACCTCAATGTATATGCTCTGTCCAGAGAAAAATTAGAATTATAATATGGATCTGTTAATCCATCCTTCCACTTATTCCTCATATATTCAGCCTCTGCACTAAGACGCTTTCTTTCCTGTTCCTTATTATCCCTGCCTCTGGTAAGGGACTCATAATGATAAAGCGTGGCATAAGGTGTATATATATTACCATATCCTTTTTGTCTTGCCTTAAGGCATAAGTCCACATCATTATATGCTACCGGCAGATTTTCGTCAAAGCCTTCCACCTCGTCATATACCTGTCGTCTTAACATCATACACGCACCTGTTACTGCATTTACATTCTGAACAAAACCTATTCTGTCCAGATATCCATAGTCATTTTCAGGTAGCATATGCCCCGCGTGTATTGCTACTCTGTCTTCTCCCGCTCCTGTAATTATATAGCAATGCTGCAGTGTTTTGTCTGGGTAAAAAAGTCTTGCTCCAACAATCCCATTTTCCTGCCTTACTGCATACATAAGCATCTCTTCCATCCAGGATGGGTTAATAACTTCTATATCATTATTTAAAAATACAAGCACTTCCCCCTCTGACTGTCTTACACCCTCGTTATTAAATGCTGAATAATTAAATTCTCCCTGACATTTAATAATTTTAATTCTGTTATCTTTTTCCAGTTCTTTATAATAATTCCATATAGTATCTTCTGTACTGTTATTTTCAACAATCACAATCTCGTAATTTTCATAAGTAGATTGTTTTAGTGATGTTATACATCTCTCTAAATCATCCTTATGATCCTTATTAAGGATGATTACTGATATCTTAGGCAACTTATCCATATGGTATTTAATACGATATATGGTTGGATATATTTCAGAGGACTCTACAGTTGCCTCTATTCCCTTGCCTTTAAGAAAATCTCTTACTCCACTAATTCCTGCCTCTATTGCATATTGCTTGGCATTAATATCCAGACCCACTGATTCCTTATGAAGCCTCCAGAAATAAAGTATTTCAGGAATATGACAGATTTTCTCTGCCTTGTCTGTTAATTCGAGAATCAGGGCATGATCCTGACTTCCATCGTATTCTTTCTTAAACCCTCCGGTACGGTTGTATAGTTCCTTTGAAAATACGGTAAAATGACAGATATAGTTATTGCATCTTAAGGATTCCGGTGAATAATCAGGTTTGAAGTTAGTTGATACAACATTGTATATTTCACCTTCAAAGGTCACCTCATCAGAATACAAAAAATCTGCCCCTGTATCGTGAATAGCTTTAACCATTTTATAAGCCCCGTCCGGATGAAGTACATCATCATGGTCAAGAAGTCCATAATAGCCTCCTGTTGCTATCTTTATGCATTCGATTGTATTAAGTGATATGCCTTCGTTTTTATTAAGCCTGATATATTTAAGTCTTGAATCCTCAAGCATATATTTTCTAATAGTTTCTTCTACATACGCATGGTCAGAATCACTTGCATCAGCAATACACATTTCTACATTAGGATATGTCTGATTGAGTACTGACTCTATAACGCACTTTAGCATATCAACATCCGTATTAAATACGGGTGTCAATATGCTTAATTTAATATCTGTATTAATTTGTCCGTCTGATAACGGTCTTGCATCCCTTAGAGACTTTTTCACCAGATTAGTCACAGCTTTTTTCTGAAATCGTGGTGATGTTTTAAGCTTACTTCCTGCAATCGTAACCGTTTTTTTCAGACCATATTGCTTAAGCAACGAAAATAACTTGCCTGTTGCGGACATTTTAGTTCTCCCTTATTGAGAAATCCGTTGTTGCCAACGATAAATTAGGGTTATAATGCGGGTCCCCTTCATCCATTATTTTGCTCCACTTATCCACAAGATATGTTGCTTCTCCTTGGAATCTTTCAATTTTCTCAGGAGTATCCTCATAGCCTCGACTCTTAGATTCATAATGATACAAAAGTGCATATGGATTGTATATCACTCGGTACCCCTTTTCTCTCACCTTAAGGCAAAAATCCACGTCGTTAAACGCTACCTTCAGCGTTTCTTCAAGTCCCCCTACCTCTTCATAAGCTTCTTTTTTTACCAAAAGACATGCTGCCGTAACTGCTGTATATTCTCTGGCTATATTGGCATACCACTGGTATCCATAATCATTAAGTTCGTTGCCAATAAACACATGATTAGCTACACCACCAAGTCCTACAACAACTCCTGCGTGCTGTATAGTGTTATCATTATATAATAACTTTGCACCCACTATTCCTATACCCGGTCTTGCTCCATAACTCACAAGACTTCTTAAACAATCCTTTTCTATCATTTCAGTATCATTATTCAATAAAAGATAGTATTCACCTCGTGCATACTGAACACCGAAGTTATTAATCTTGGAATAGTTGAACTCATCCTTCCAATATACAACCTTAAGCTTGGAATATTCTTTTTCTGCTCTGTTATAGTATTCAAAGGTTGCTTCATCTGTACTGTTATTCTCTACAACAATTATTTCATATTTATCATAATCCTGTTTTACAACAGACTTATCACATTTATCAAGGTCATCTATATGGTCCTTATTAGGAATAATTATTGATACAAACGGCTCATTTTCCGGTGTGTAAATAACACGATACACTCCCGGCATATCGTCATTTGTCTTAACCTCTCCACATGCTCCAACTCTATCAAGGTGCGCTTTGACAGCCTTTGCTCCGGCAATAATAGCATACTTCTTGCTTTCCGGATTAGCGGCAGTAGAATCCTTATGAAGTCTCCAGCTGTATAGAACTTTGGGTATATGTTTTATTACCCTTGCCTGTTCCACACATCTGAAAATCATATCATGATCCTGTGCACCATCATATTCACTGTTAAAGCCTCCAACCATTTCGTATAATTTCTTGGAAAATACAAACAAATGGCATATATAGTTCACACTTCTTAATAATTCAAGATTAAAATCCGGTTTAAAATTAGGCTCCATTCTTTTTTTGCCGTTGGCAGACAACTTATCTTCATCCGAATATATCACATCTGTATCAGGGTTCTCATTAATTGCCTTGGCACATTCAAACAGTGCATCCGGTCTTATAATATCATCATGGTCACCAAGAACTATATAATCACCATTCGCAAGTTCAATTGCTGCGTTAGTATTCCCGGAAATTCCCAAATTCTTATCAAGCTTAATGTATTTAATTCTGTTATCCCGAAGAAAGCGGTCTACAACACCTTCCATTGTTTCATCTCCGCCTCCATCTGCAAGACACAGCTCCCAGTTGGAATATGTCTGATTGACAACCGACTTAATCATTTCCGTAAAATATTCAGGATTAGGTCTATATACAGGTACGACAATTGAAAACTTAGGCTTAATACTAAATTCCTGCGCCCTCTGATTAGCCAATTCTTTGTCATCTGGCTGTTCTTTTTCTATCCAGGCGTTATAACTAAAAGAATCCTTGCCAAACAGCTTGCAAAAAATCTTTCTGATAGTCTGCCAAAATCCATATTTCTTAATATGCGCTGTGACTCTGAACATATTGGCAAAGGAAATTTTTCTATTTTTCTGTTTCTCAGATATATCTATTATTTTAACAGTCTTTCTTGTTCCGTCCGATATATTGATTATAATCTTGGATTTATCCACTTCAGGAATAAAAATCTCAAATCCTGCCGATTTACTGAATTCCTTCTCCTGATAATAATCCACTATATCTTTTCTGAAGGTTTTAGTTATCTTACATTCAACTGGATTTCCTCCAACCATAGGGCATATATCTATATCCTTTAAAGATGCTGCCCATCCATATATCTTAAGTCCATCATCAGTTACCTCATAGGTATCTATTACGCATGGAATCTTTTTCTGATTATCTCTATATCTTTTACCTTTAACGGTAATTATTTCCTGTTGATTGTTATAATTTTCCCCAAATTCAAACTTAAGTGCTACTTTTCGAAAATTATCTGTTACTCGAATACAGAACTGGTATTCGCAATTATATTTCATATTTATGGCTTTATAACAGAACTTAGCTCGTATAGTATTTCTTCTGACGGTAGTAACAGGAACAGTTCTTCCATCCATAACCGCAGTTATTGTGGCATCATTCATTATTTCGTCATTACTTCCAACGTGAATCACAAGCATATTATCATCATCAAGTCTGCTTCTGTAGTCTCCATATGCCATAAGTTCCAATTTGCTCATCTTATATCCTACTTTCTAAATATCAGGTTAAGCACCTTAGCAAGCCCGAACAGATATGCCACACATAATATACTGACAATCATGGTCTCAAGCCTGAATCCCTTATACATATACTCAAAAGTGGAATCCTTTGCTATAATTAACTTTTCCCCTTCATCGCACTCAATTTTAATATTAATCTTTTTACCCTTGCTGTCTTTGATTCTTTCAAATTTAAATTCAATAGTCTCTTCCGTTACAGTTTCCCTGGATGTAAGCTCTACACCATTTTCATCAGTAACGGTATACCTAATTGTTCCTTCTGACTT
>JAZQKW010000140.1:0-14184 GCA_045542375.1 Butyrivibrio sp. | reverse complement strand
TGGAAAAATTATTGTTCTGTAAGCTGTTCCGTACTTGGAGAAGGAAGTCTTATAAATCTTCTCCTTAGAGAGTATCTCCGTCATCCACATAGGAATCCCTCCCGGACATTTCAACTCCATTAGTACCATTCCTTCCGGAAGAAGTTTCTCTCCGGACACATCTTCCCTTAATGATAATCTGTCCTCCCTGCACAGAATATTCTCATCAAAAGTTATTCTGAAATCGCTTCCGTCCTTGGCGTAATAGGCCTCCCTTTCATAAGACAGAAACACCTTAGGCTCAATACCTTCATAAAACTCCTTGAAGTATTCTATCTCCTTCATTATCTGAGTCTTATCCTCCGGTTCCTCGTTTCCGCAGAGCCACTTCATCGCCCCTGATTCCTTCATCTTCACCCGTCGCTTATATACAACCTTCTTGTATTTCTTCTTAAGCTCCACAAATACTTCATCGTCCCCTGTTATTCGGGAATAACTTCGTATTCTCAGTTTCTCCTTATAGACAGGCTTTTCAATGGAACGCCTTATCAGTATATATGTATCTGTGTCAAAATACAGATTTCTTATTGTCACTCTTCCATACTTATCAAGCTTCATATATGGCTCTATTCCATTCATAATCCGCAGATATTGTTCTTTTGTAAGCATATATTTAAGCTCATATCGTTTAAAAACTGCCTGACTTCCCATGACCTTCCTCCTTGCTTGATAAGTATATTCGTCCAAACTTAAATCAACTAAAAATAATTTTTTTAATTTCATTTAAATCTTACTTAGTATTATAATGGAAACAGGAGGAATTTACTATGAGAATTTTACTTGCGGAGGATGAAAAATCTCTTTCAAAAGCAATTATTAAAATATTGGAGAAAAATAATTACACAGCGGACCCTGTATATAATGGCAGAGATGCTCTTGATTATATTTTATCCGGCAACTATGACGTTGTTATCCTAGATATTATGATGCCTGAGATGGATGGCATAACAGTTCTTAAAAGAATAAGGGAGGCAGGCTGTTCCTTACCGGTCCTTATTCTCAGTGCCAAGTCAGAAGTAGATGATAAGGTTTCCGGTCTTGATTCCGGTGCCAATTATTACCTTACCAAACCGTTTGACACCAAGGAGCTTCTTGCTACCATCCGAGCCATTACAAGAAGCAGTTCTTCCAATGATTCAAGAATTTCCCTTGGTAATGTCACACTTAACAGGGCAACCTACGAGCTGTCCACACCCCACGGCAGCTTCCATCTCGCCAACAAGGAATTTCAGATGATGGAAATGTTTATCTCCAACCCTTCTCATGTTATTTCTCCGGACCGGTTTATGGACAAGGTATGGAGCTATGACAGCGAAGCGGAGATTAATGTTGTATGGGTATATATCTCATATCTCAAGAAAAAACTCCTTGCCCTTAAGGCTGACGTAGTAATTAAAACCTACCGTAATTCCGGTTATTCTCTGGAGGAAATACATGATTAAGAAATTAAAATTTAAGTTTATCATATTGACGATGTCATCCCTCCTTATATTGCTTGCCGTTATTGTAACGGGAGTCAATATTATGAATTACAATTCGCTTAAGGGGGATGCGGACTCCGTTCTTTCCATAATCTCCAAAGGTGACGGTAAATTCCCCAATATAGGTGACGGTAAACCAGGCGGAGGCAGACCTTTTTCCCCGGAGTTGCCTTATGAGTCAAGATTTTTTTCCGTATTAATGAATGACGAGGGCAGTATAATTAAAGTGGATATAAGCCACATTGCATCTGTTGATTATAACAGAGCGGTTGCCTTAGCCAATGATGTTTTTTCCGGAAGTAAGAATATAGGATTTTCTTCTGATTTTCGATATTATCGATATGTAGATAAGGATTTGGTAAGAATAACTTTTCTGGACTGTGGTCGTAAGCTTGACACTTTCAGAAGTTTTCTCTTATCTACCATTACAATTTCCCTGACCGGATACATAACGGTACTCATTATTGTTACCATCCTTGCTGGAAAAATAATCCGTCCCATTTCCGAGAGCTACGAGAAGCAGAAGCGTTTTATTACGGATGCCGGACATGAAATCAAAACACCACTTACTATTATTAATGCCAATGTGGATATTCTGGAAATGGATAACCCGGACAACGAAAGTATTAGCGATATAAGACTACAGACTAAGCGTCTTACGGAATTAACCAACGACTTAGTATATCTGTCACGAATGGAGGAAAAAAGCGACAGCCTTACCAAGGTGGAATTCCCGTTATCTGACCTTGTATGTGAAACTGTTGCAGCTTTTAAGGCTCCGGCTGTAACTCATGACATCACCATTAATGCCGATATTCAGCCAATGATATCTATGAACGGAGACTCTAAATCAATTGAGAAGCTTATATCCGTATTGATGAATAACGCACTCAAATATTCTCCGGACAATGGCGCCATTTCCATTGTGTTAAAAACACAGGGTCGTCAGACTGTTTTATCTGTCACCAATACTTCCTCTGTCCCTGTAGAGAGGGAAAAACTCAGTCATGTATTTGACCGCTTCTACCGTACAGATAACTCAAGGAATTCTTCTACCGGTGGTAACGGAATTGGTCTTTCAATTGCCAATGCCATAGTAACCGCTCATGGTGGCAAAATAACTGCATCAACTGATAACGGAAGTAATTTTAGGATTACTGTAATAATGTAAAAAGAGTTGCCCTTTATTGTGGCAACTCTTTTGCGTATTTTTCTTTTTCTTTCTTACGTCTTTCTCTGCGATGTTCTCTTGCTGCAATCTGCTTCTGCTTGATTGTTGCAATTCCTTCCTCATCTGTAAGCTTTAACACCTTTACTGCATACAGCTTATTATCATCGGCTTTTTTTATCTTAAGTCTTCCTCTGATGAGTCCATGCAATTCGCATCTTACGGCACAATAGTAAGATTTCTGATTACCGGAAAACCACTTAATCTTCTTCTTGGTGTTCTGTCCGCACAGGAAGCATTTTGCTGAAAAAATATAACTGTCTTTTATAAGGTCGTCTTTATCCTCATACCCCTTTGATATAAATTTTCCGTATGTTCCATAATTTACTGAAATCTCTTCTTTTCGATTTCTCGGAATTACATATGTATCAATGGAAGTATATATTTTAACTTTGTTAAATTCCATAAGTGACATTATTTTGGCAGTATACTTAGCATCATTATATGCTGAATGGAAGGAATCCTCTTTCTCAATTCCCATCTCTTCTATTGCGGTCTCAAGTGACACTCTTGACCTGCCGTCATCATAACACAGACTGTAGGATTTCTGTAAATCATAATAATTGAACGGATATGGGAATTTATATGTTATATTATAAAATCTGTTATTACGCTGAAGCTCTGTTAAGTCCATAGACCCCCACGTGCAGAATATATAATCATCTCCACACCATTCTAAAAACTCAATCACTGCCTCCTCGTATCTCTTTCCCTCTCTCAGTTCCTTCATTGTAACATTAATTAAATCTTTGGTCACAAAATGAAGTGAGTGATACACCTGTGGTGCAATCAGCGCATGAAAGGAATCCTTGTATTTTCTGTCTGCGTCTAATTTAACTGCACCTATTTCAATTATTTCAAAAGGAAGCTCCTTATTCTCTTTTCCTTTTCCCTCCGGACACTGGTTCCATTCTAAGTCCAATACTATATAGTTCATACCTTACATTCTTTCTCTTGCTGCCTAATATAAAAAGATTGTGCATCTGCGCAATCGCCGCGCGCGAGCGGTATTGCGTAGCAATTGTCTTCCTCTCCGCGAGTTGCGCATCCTCACGGAGTGTTTTTATTCTATAGGAAATTCTCAATCTTTCATACTTTAATGCAACAATGCAATTCCTATAGAATAAAAAACCGAAGGCTCCGACATTAATATCGGAACATTCGGTTGTTAGTGTCTGGTGCCCCCTGCGAGAATCGAACTCACAACTAACCCTTAGGAGGGGTTTATTATATCCATTTAACTAAGAAGGCTTTTTCTTATTAACTCCGTCTGCCATTATAACACGGCATAATCTGTTCGTCAATTAAACGCTCTTTTCAATTCTTGTCTTTCCACCCATATATGGCTGTAATGCAACCGGAATATTAACGCTTCCATCAGCATTAAGGTTATTTTCAAGGAATGCTATAAGCATTCTTGGTGGCGCTACTACTGTGTTATTTAATGTGTGAGCGTAGTATTTGCTTCCATCCTCTGCTTTTACTCTTATTCCAAGTCTTCTTGCCTGCGCATCAGAAAGGTTAGAGCAGCTTCCTACTTCAAAATATTTCTTCTGTCTTGGTGACCATGCTTCTACGTCAAAAGATTTTACTTTAAGATCTGCAAGGTCTCCCGAACAGCACTCAAGTGTTCTTACCGGAATATCAAGGCTTCTGAACAAATCAACTGTGTTCTGCCATAATTTTTCAAACCACATCATGCTTTCTTCTGGCTTACATACAACTATCATTTCCTGCTTTTCAAACTGGTGGATTCTATATACACCACGTTCTTCAATACCATGCGCTCCTTTTTCCTTACGGAAACATGGAGAATAGCTTGTCAAAGTATATGGAAGTTTCTTCTCATCAAGAAGGTTATCAATGAATTTACCTATCATTGAATGCTCGCTTGTTCCGATAAGATATAAGTCTTCACCTTCAATCTTATACATCATGGCTTCCATTTCATCAAAGCTCATTACTCCGGTAACAACATCGCTTCTAATCATAAATGGAGGTACGCAGTAGGTAAATCCTCTGTCAATCATAAAATCTCTTGCATATGATATTACTGCTGAATGAAGTCTTGCAATATCACCCATCAGGTAATAGAATCCGTTTCCTGCAACCTTTCTTGCACTGTCAAGGTCAATTCCATCAAAAGCTTCCATAATTTCTGTATGATATGGTATTTCAAAATCAGGAACTACCGGTTCACCATACTTAGTTACTTCTACATTTTCCTCATCATTCTTACCAATCGGTACACTTTCATCGATTATGTTAGGAATAGTCATCATAATCTTCTTAACCTTTGCTTCAAGCTCTGATTCCTTAGCTTCAAGCTCTGCAAGTCTTGCTGAATTAGCACTTACCTGCTTCTTAACTTCTTCAGCCTCTTCCTTCTTTCCCTGACCCATTAAAGCTCCAATCTGCTTTGAAAGCTTATTTCTGTCTGCACGAAGGTTATCTGCTTCCTGTTTTGCAGCTCTTAATTCTTCATCAAGTGCAATTACCTCATCAACTAACGGAAGCTTATGGTCCTGGAATTTCTTTTTAATATTCTCCTTAACCACTTCCGGGTTCTCTCTGACAAATCTCATATCTAACATTGTGTTCTTTCCTCCTAATTCAATCCTCAATAGTATCTGTAATAAATATAGTAAGTTGCTCTGTTAAATTTTTAACAATGTCATCCTTCACATTATTTCCATCTGAGTCCTTAAGTATCTTAATTACCGGTCTGTCTGGGAAACCTTTATTCTGTCTTATTACAAGAGCCGTCTCACCTTCATTGGTTATTACTTTAACTCCGGTTGTAAACCATGCTATATTCTGTATTACTTTTGACATAATTGAATAGTCATATTCATATGCACCGGATGTTCTGAAATATTCTATTATCTCGTGCACTTTTCTTTTCTTATAACCAATTCCATTAGCCTTTTCATCAAACACATCGCATATTGATACTAATTTAACAAGCTTACTTATATTTCTCTTTCCTTTATGGAATGGATATCCTGTTCCATCTGCTTTTTCATGATGGGACAAAATAATCTCACATGCCGAATTACTTATCCAGTCAAACTGACGAACAGCCTCATATCCTTTAAGAACATGAACTCTGTATTCTAATTTATCCTCCGATGGAAGACTGCTTACATCTACATCAACATATTTTATACCGATATCCTTAAGACCTATATCGTGCAACAAGGCACCTACGGCAATATCATTAAGCTGTTCTTCACTCATATCCATCTTGATAGCAATTACTAAGGACATGACTGCTGTACTAATCAAATGCGAATAAATATCTGTCTTATCTCGCTTAATACTAAGCAGACAGTTCTTAATTCCCGGATTCTCAAGTACGTCTTTTATAATCTTCTCAGCAACCTGGATGATATTATCCCCCGTGTTACTTTCAAATCGTGCTTCTATAACTTCTCTAATTTTTGCTATACAATCTTCTTCTACCTGCTTTAGTTCAAGTGCAAGAACCGGATCATCTTCCTCTGAGTCAACAATATACAACTCAAATATATTGTTTTCCAGTAATTTTTCCATCTGGTCTCTTTTAATTACAGATCCTGCACCTAATAATAGCTGGTTATTATCATTCACTACTTCTTTTGCCAAGATGAGACCGTCTTCTATTTCTGTAATCCCAATCTTCTTCATCCTAACACACCTACCTTCAAGCCTAATTATTCTTCTGCTTTATCGTGATTAATAGCTTTATCAAGAGCCTTTTTCTCCTCATCTCCTAATGTGATGTAAGACTCTCCCTTAATAATCTCCTTAACATATGTATAACATCCTTCTCTGCTGTGCATTGCGTTGATAACAAAACCATTGTTTCTATTATCCAAAAGTGCAAGTGCGAAGCTTAACTTTCCACCCATCTCATTAAATGCATCATACTTAATTATTCCTGTTTTCGAATATGTAAGTCTGAGTGCTTCAAAAATCTCATTTATCTGTGCTGTCTTCTCATCGTTCGCAGCTTTCAACTTGTCTATTTCTTCAAATCTTTCTAAAATTACAGCTTCTAAGTCTCTACCCTTCTTGCCAGCCATAAATTTTTTATAATTATTATTCATCTTATTAATATTTACTGTATTAACAATACATATCGCAAGAAGACCTATTATTACAACACCCATTCCAATTACTACATACAATGTATCAACTGTAAATAATCCAAAAAAATCTATCATCCTGTGCCTCTCTGTTACTTCTTAATCAGTTCCATTATTCTTTCAAAATCATCCTGTGAATAATATTCGATTTCTATCTTTCCTTTATTATTATCTTTGTTATGAATCACAACCTTAGTTCCCATTATATTCTTGAGTTGTTCTTCCATATCTCTATATATGAAATCGTTCTGCGGTTTCTTAACCTCTTTAATCTTAGGTTCCTTATTCATATCCTTGATAAGCTTCTCGATATCTCGTACACTAAGTTTTTCATCAAAAACCTTCATTGCAAGGGCATACTGCTTATCACCGTTCTGTACACCAATCAATGGTCTTGCATGTCCGCTTGATATCATATCGTCAATAAGCATCTTCTGTACACGCTCATCAAGCTTTAATAATCTAAGTGAATTAGCTACAGCAGCTCTGCTCTTAGATACTTTATCTGCTATTTCATCCTGTTTAAGATTATAATCCTTAATTAATCTCTGATATGCAAGGGCTTCTTCAATAGGATTAAGATCTTCTCTCTGAATATTCTCAATAAGAGCCACTTCCATAACTTCCTGAGCAGAGAATTCTTTAATAATTACAGGTACTTCCTTAAGACCTGCTAATTTAGAAGCTCTCCATCTTCTCTCACCAGCTATAATCTCATAATAATCATCTTTCTTATTAACAACGATTGGCTGAATTACACCATACTGTCTGATTGAATCAGCAAGTTCCTGCAACGCATCCTCATCAAAGTTAGTTCTCGGCTGATTTCTATTAGGTTCAATCTGACTAATCTTTACCTTTGTTTCTGCCGGTTCTTTTACAATAACCTTTTTCTCTACTATTTTCTCAACGACCTTAGTCTCTGTCTTGTCAAGACTATCTCCTCCAGGGATAAGGTTACTTAATCCCTTTCCAAGTCCTCTTTTGCTTACTGCCATTCCTCTTCACCTCTATGTATTACTTCCTCTGCCAACAATCTATAACTCTCTGCTCCCGCTGATTTAGAATCATATAAATTAATAGGGAGTCCATGACTTGGTGCTTCTGCTAATCTGATATTTCTTGGTATTATTGTCTTATACACAGTCTGTTTCAAATTAGCTTTTACATTCTCTACAACCTGAAGCGAAAGATTGGTTCTCGCATCATACATTGTAAATACCACACCTTCTATTTCAAGTTCAGGATTAAGTTTCTTAGTAACTAATCCAATCGTTCTTATTAACTGTGATAATCCTTCCAGTGCGTAGTATTCACACTGAATTGGAACAAGTACTGTATTAGCCGCTGTCATAGCATTAACTGTTAACATTGAAAGTGATGGTGGACAATCTAATAATATAAAATCATATCTGTCCTTTAATCCATTAACTATATTCCTTAATACATATTCTCTATCTTCTATATCAATCAAATCAATTTCTGCACCGGCAAGATTAACGTTGGATGGTATTACATCAAGATCCTCCATTACACTCTTGTAAATGCATTGTTCAACTTCTGCCTCACCTAACATAAGCTCGTACACCGTATTCTCAGTATCGTTCTTGTCTATACCAAGTCCACTAGTTGTATTGCCCTGTGGGTCAACATCTATAACTAACACTTTCTGACCGGCTTCTGCAAGGCACGCTGATAAATTAATTGTTGTTGTTGTTTTTCCTACTCCGCCCTTCTGATTGGCGACTGCAATAATTCTTCCCATGTACACCTCCATAGCCATTAGGTAAATTCAATTATACCACTTATCTCTACCTAATTCCATAGTTATTTAGTTCATAATTTAGAACAAAATGTGAAATGTTTCACGTGAAACATAAAAAAGAAGCTGCCACCGTCTGCATGACAACTTCCTTGGCTATGTTTCACGTGAAACATCTATGATAGAATCAAATTATTCTTTATTGCAAATACCGCTGCCTGGGTTCTATCATTAACTTTGATTTTCTTAAAAATATTAGACACGTGATTCTTAACAGTTCTCTCACTTATATGTAACTTAACAGCAATTTCTTTGTTAAATAATCCTTCTGCAAGTAATTTTAAAACATCTAATTCTCTTCTGGTAAGTTCATTAAGTTTTTCCGTAATGTCTGTCCTAAGTTCAATAGATTTCTCTAACTGTTCCTGTAGCTCAGGCTGAATATATCTGTCACCGTCATATATAGTATATATTGCCTTCTTTAATACGCTAACATCACAGTTCTTAACAATATATCCATCACAACCCAAATCAACTGCACTTAAAATATCATCTGAAGATTCATTTTCTGCCAGCATAAGTGTCTTAGCAGAAAATCCCTGTTCCTTCATAATCTTCAAAGTATTAATTCCATCCATACCAGACATATTAATATCAAGAATTACAATATTAGGATTAAGTTTACTTACTTCGTTGAGACACTCAAATCCATTAGTGGCTTCACCAACAACCTGAACATCACACTTCTCCTCCAAGAGACATCTAATACCCTGTCGTACCAACTTCTGATCATCCGCAATAAATATATTAACAGGCATGCAATCACTCCTCTGTTCCTATTATCTTGTTAATTAGTGTATCTATTTCTGTCTTAGCACGATGATTGTCTACGCCAATGAGTTTTCTAATTAATATCAATTTATCAGCAATGTCTCTCATATCATCCGATTCATAGCCTGATTGCTTAATTTCTTTAATCTCGTTAAGTTTTGCTAAGACTTCCTTCTTCCTGTTATCAAGGTCCTCTATCTGTTTCTTCTTATCTTCTATAATCTGACTATGCGTATTAATCTCAGTATCTACTTCATTGTTACTCTGACTTGCTGAAAAAACATTGTACGACTCATCGATTCCTTCTCTGGCTTTCTTAATGGAATTCTCTGCATCCTTAATCTGTTTCTTCAATCTGACAATGGACTTATCAAAAAATTCAATCTGCAGAACCAACTCTTCTTCGTATGACGATATAAAAGATAATATTTTACTCATAAGTACCTCTTCAAACACCCGTATACTTTAATATTATAGCATTACCCTACTTTTTTCAAGGGAAAAAACAGTAATAAATTATTATTTTATAGGGTCTTTTGATGGTATTCCTGCTTTTCGAGGATACTGCTTAGGTGTATTCTTATTCTTTTCAATAACAACAAAGGTTCGCGATATGTCTGTTTCCGGAAGTACATATTCTACAACACTCTTTTTTACAGAACCCAACTTCTTAATAGCAGCAACTGCATTATCAATTTCTTCCTGACACTCTCCTGCTTTATAAGATACAAAACATCCTCCAATTTTTACAAACGGTATACAGTATTCAGATAAGGTTGCCAGATTTGCCACTGCTCTTGACACACATAAATCGTATTGTTCTCTGTATTTTCCATCCTGAGCAAAATCTTCTGCCCTTCCATGTATTGTCTTAATATCCTTAAGTTCAAGTTTCTCAATTACTTCATCCAAAAACTTAATTCGCTTATTCAATGAATCAAGTAAAGTTACCTTAAGCTGTGGAAACAGAATTTTCAAAACCATTCCCGGAAATCCGGCACCAGTCCCAATATCGATAATCATTCCTATTTTTGTCAAATCAATAGCTTTTATTATTGCGACACTATCAGCAAAGTGCTTGATGACAACCTCATTATATTCAGTAATTCCGGTAAGGTTCATTACCTTATTTTTCTCTACAAGCATCTCATAATAAGCATTAAGTTGTTCTGTCTGTTTTTCATCTGCTTTTATTCCAACCTTACCAAGGTACTTTGACAAAAAATTATCCATCTTTTCTCCTATGCTGCTCCAAATACACAAGTAATACAGTTATATCAGCCGGTGATACCCCCGAGATTCTTGACGCCTGTCCAATTGACCTTGGAGCATATTCTTTTAATTTCTGTCGTGCTTCATTTCTGATTCCACTAATATCATCATAATTAATGGTATCAGGTATCAATTTATTTTCCAACTTCTTAAAGTGTTCAACCTGTTTCTTTTCCCTATTAATATAACCCTCATATTTAATGTTAATATTAACCTGTTCAATTACTCCTGCACTAAGTTCAGGTCTGTTAACATCAAGTTCTTTTACTATTTCATAACTAAGTTCAGGTCTTCTGATAAGCTCCGCAAGAGTAATTCCATTATTAAGTGGTGTGCTCTCATATTTTGTGAGAAATTCGTTAACCTTAGCATTTCCGCCAACCGTAACCTTCTTAAGTCTCTCAATTTCCTTATCAATTTGCTCTATTTTGTCTACCACTGCTCTGTATCTTTCCTCAGACAAAAGACCAACCCTGTGTCCATGTTCGTATAATCTGATATCAGCATTATCCTGTCTGAGTAAAAGTCTGTATTCTGCCCTGCTTGTCATCATTCTATAAGGTTCTTTGTTAACCTTAGTTACAAGGTCATCTATAAGCACGCCAATATATCCCTCAGAACGGTCAATAATAAGTGGTTCCTTATTAAGAATCTTCATAGCCGCATTAATACCTGCCACAAGACCCTGAGCCGCCGCTTCTTCATAACCGGAGCTTCCATTAAGCTGACCGCCTGAAAAAAGACCTTCTATATTCTTAAATTCAAGGCTTGATTTTAACTGCATAGGATTAATACAATCATATTCTATTGCATATGCATTTCTGACTATTTTGGCATTTTCAAGTCCCGGTACTGTTCTATACATTGCATACTGAACATCCTCAGGAAGAGAACTTGACATACCACCAAGATACCATTCATGAGTATAATTTCCTTCCGGCTCAATAAATACCTGATGTCTGTCCTTATCCTGAAATCTCATAACCTTATCTTCGATAGAAGGACAATATCTTGGCCCTGTTCCATGAATAACACCTGAATACAGCGGCGAACGGTCAATATTATCTCTTATAATTTTATGTGTCTCTTCGTTGGTATATGTAAGCCAGCAGGATTTCTGTTCCTTGGTAAGTGTAGCAGGGTCAGTTGTAAAAGAAAAAGGAACTACCTTCTCATCACCAAACTGCTCCTCCATCTTAGAAAAATCAATACTTCTTCCATCTACTCTTGCCGGAGTTCCTGTCTTAAATCTCAAAATCTCTATTCCAAGCTTTTTCATGGAATCTGAGAGATAATTAGCCGCCAAAAGACCATTTGGTCCCGTTTCATAGCTTACATCTCCATATATACATCTTGCCTTAAGATATGTTCCCGTACATAAAACAACTGCTTTAGTATAATATTCTGCACCTGAAAAAGTCTTAACACCTTTAATCACACCATTTTCAGCCATAAGTTCAGAAACCTCAGCCTGTCTGATTGTAAGATGTTCTGTATTCTCAAGGGTCTGTCTCATAGATGAAGTATAATCTGCCTTATCTGCCTGAGCTCTCAGAGAATGAACAGCAGGACCCTTGGACTGATTTAACATTTTAGACTGAATATAAGTCTTATCAATGTTAATACCCATTTCTCCACCAAGAGCATCAATTTCTCTTACAAGGTGTCCCTTGGAGCTTCCCCCGATATTAGGATTACAAGGCATTAAAGCTATACTTTCTACACTTACCGTAAAAATAATTGTCTCAAGACCAAGTCTGGCACAGGCAAGAGCTGCTTCGCATCCTGCATGTCCTGCACCAACAATGGCAACATCATAATATTCAACAAGGTTCATATATTATTCCTTCCTCTATTTACCCATACAGAACTTTCCAAAAATTTCATTAACCAAATCATCCTCAACTGACTCTCCGATTATTTTTCCAAGTTCCTCATATGCGTTCATCAAATCTATAGTATAAAAATCTTCCGGCATTCCGTCATCAATACTTCTTCTTACAAGTCTAAAGCTTTCTGCCGCATTGTCAAGTGCTGCTTTATTTCTTTCATTAGAAATAAAAATTTCATCATTATAATCTATTTTTCCATCAGTAAACATCTGCACAATATAATCGGATAATTCCTCTAAACCTGTATTCTCCTTTGCAGAAATAGAGAATACTTTTGCATCCGTTATTTTGCCCAAATCTTCTTCTGTTGTAGTCTGCTCTAAATCAGATTTATTTAACAAAATAATAGTCTTCATATCTTTTATCAGTTCAACAATCTGATAATCATTTTCATCAAGCTCAGTTGATGAGTCAACCACATAGAGACACAAATCAGCCTCTCCTGCAATATTTTTTGCTCTCTCAACTCCTATACCCTCAACCACATCATCAGTATTTCTTATTCCTGCTGTATCGATAAGATTGAGCGTAATTCCATTCAAATTAATCTGTTCTTCAATTATATCTCTGGTCGTACCTGCTATATCTGTAACAATCGCTCTTTCTCTTCCCGACAATACATTCAAAAGACTGGACTTACCTGCATTAGGTTTGCCAATTATTACTGTTTTCACGCCTTCTGTGAATAACTTTCCGTTTTCAACGGTTTTCAACAGGTTTTCTACCGTATTTTCCCACTTATCCACATAGTTTTTCAACTTATCCCCAAAGTTTTCCAGAGAAATATGCTCCGGATCATCCAATGCAGCCTCAATATAAGCAATATTATTTATAAGTTCGGCCCTTAAATCACCTATTTTAGCAGATAATTTTCCATCAAGAAGGTTAATTGAATTCTTAAGAGCATATTGATTTTTTGAATTAATTACATCAATTACAGCCTCTGCCTGGCTCAAATCTATTCTTCCATTAAGGAAGGCCCTCTTAGTAAATTCACCAGGTTCCGCAGGTCTTGCTCCTGATTTAATAACTGCCTCAAGTACTTTTTTAACTACATATACTCCGCCATGACAATTAATCTCAACTACATTTTCACATGTATAGGAATTAGGAGCCTTCATTATCATAACAAGTACTTCATCAATAATATTATTGTTAAAAACAATATTTCCATAATGAATTGTATGACTTTTCACATCAGACATTTTTTTGTCAGATTTCTTGGATATAAATATTTTATCTATTATTTCTATAGCCTCTTCTCCACTTATTCTGACAATTCCAATACCTGAATTACTCATTCCGGTTGCTATTGCTGCAATGGTTTCTTTCATACTTTTAACTCCTTTTTTTAATGACATAAATGTATTATAATTATTTTTTACAAAAAAATAAACACCGTATTATATTTTATTTTGCTAAATACGGTGTTTAACTACTATTTTATTCTCTTACAGTTCTTTTCTTCTTAATACAAATTATGCAAATTGATATTAACATAACAGCTCCAAAAGTTGAAAATACAATTATGCCTCTATCCCCCGCATTA
>JAZQKW010000139.1:0-5437 GCA_045542375.1 Butyrivibrio sp. | reverse complement strand
TAAGGGAAATGTTTGATGAAGCGGTGGTAGGTTATCTTGAGGAGTACGGTTTGACGGATTACATACCTGATTACAGGATGAATATATTTACACCGGAAGGTGCAACAATGGATAAGCTTAATTGTTTTGCTACGGACCTTAAAGATGTAATTGCATATGTGAAATACAGCCGTGATAAGGAGAGACTTAAGCATTATGCAGACGAAAATGATGCGATACTGAATAAAGAAAGCATAACAGTGATTAACGAATTGACTAATAGTAATTTAAAGATAGAAGAGGGAAAGGAGGCAGTACGGATGTGTAAAGCATTAGAAGATTTAATCGCAGATGGAAGGGCTGAGGGAATTGAGGCCGGCAGACAAGAAGGTTCGATTATCGGTTTTATTACCGCATGTCGCGAATTTGGTAAAACAGATGCGGAAATAATGAAACTCATAACAGAAAGATACTCAATTGACGAACAAGAAGTTGAGCGACTAATGCAAGAAGTGTGAATGCGTAATATATACTGTAATTAATGCGCTGACCAACAGTAATTTGAAGATTGAAGGATGGGGCTGTCTATTTCCCGACAGCCCCTCCATTTTTATCGCTATTTTGCTATCTGACTAAGCACCTATGTCAGTGCCTATAAAATTCATTTGAACTTTTAAATATGCTGCTGCAAACTTAGCATTTTTCATATTAACAGCCTTAATACATTCATAATATGCCTTCCACTCTTCGTCATTAGACACCTTATCCACAGTTGGATACTCTTTTAATATGTCATTTATTGCAACAACCAATTCACTTAATTTCGGCTCCTTACTGCATTTCTCAGCCATACTTTTCAATACTTTTTCAGCTTTTTTCAGACCGCTGTTAGTAAGCGAAACTGCCCTATTAGCTGAACTACCTGCATATTCCATATATGTCTCACACGCTTCGATCAAAAGTTCCGAGCTTTCTTTAAAATCTGCCGATATGCTGTCCATCAGTTCCTGTCCCTGAAACTTATCACATCTCGCACAATCACCCAATGTTACAGTATGTCCAAGAGCCTCGCCGTCCTTATAACCACATGTTTTACAGGTCTTAGCATTCTCGCAATCAGCCTCAGTAAACGTATGTCCCAGTGCTTCGCCTTCTTCATAACCACAGCTTTCACATGTCTTAGGTTTCTCGCAGGTAGCATCCTTGAATACATGCTCATGCTTCTTACACGCTGTCATTGACACAACCGATACAATAATCAAAATTGATACTAATAATTTCTTATACATATTTTTTCTCCATTCTTTTTTTACATTCTATCATACATAAGATGGGATTTAAAGCAGTATTATGATACAAAGTGCATTGCAATGCCAGTCATAAAGTACTATAATATCATTGTAATAGACTATATAAATAGGAGGTATGTACTATGAACAAAATTAATGGTGCACAATCCATTCAGGTTATTCCTGAAAGAAGAATTATTATTTCCGCAGGAAAAGGAAAGACTAACATTGACGAGCTTAAGTGGCTTACAGAAAACGTACTCGCCGAAGCATCGAAATGGAAAATCACCGGATGGGCATACATAGCTGACTGTTCAGAAATGAAACCCGTTTCTGCCACAGAAGCAGGAGAATTAGTAAAAATGACAAAAGCATTTGTCGATGCCGGATGTCTTGCTTTTGGATTTGCAGAAGGTCATTCTGTACTTTTAAAAATTCAAGCTCAGAAGAATACCGAGCGTTCAGCGACAGGCATTCCGGAAGGTCACTTTGCAACAGTAGAAGAAGCACTTAACTGGATTAAAGAAACCGTACATTTATAAATAACAAAACGGGCATTCCCAATCGGGAATGCCCATTCACATTCTTATGTATCTTACTGTCCGAACATATTTCCAAGACCTTCAAGTGCCTTGAGTCCATCATAACAAGAGTCACATACATATTCACCCTTGTATTCCTGGCATTTTGCTTCCTTTCCACATACCGCACAGTCTGTTTTCTTCTTGCAACCCACAAGTGCGATTGCCATTGTTCCAACCACAAGTAATAAAGCCATAAGTCTCTTCTTCATTGTAAATTACCTCTCTTTCGTTAAAAGTGTTCACACTTTCTTCACAGTTAATTATAGCACTCTGACTGAAAATGTAAAGACTTTTTTAACGTCTGGATTTCTTCTCCTTCTTGATCTCATACATTCGAGTATCAGCCTCTGATATGTACTCGTCAAAAGATTTGCTTGATACCGGATCTGTAACAATCGTGCCTATACTTATAGATATCTGCTGCATTGCAAGAACCTTATGAACATTGTTCTCATACTCCTCAACATCATTAACATCTGATATAGGGTAGAAAATAACAAATTCATCTCCACCGTACCTGCAGACAACACCATCCTCCGGACAATTATTCTTAAGTGTTGATGCAATAATCTTAAGAACCCTGTCTCCTCTGGCATGACCATACTCATCATTAATCTTCTTAAAATCATCAGCATCTACAAAAGATAATGCACAGGCAACACCCTTCGCATGATATTTATTAATATCCGGGGCAATCTCATTGCCAAAAGCAACTCTGTTATATACTCCTGTAAGCAAATCCTTCATATATACTTCATTCAGATGCTTGTTAGCATTCTCAAGCTGCTTTCTTGAAAACAATGCACTAAGTGCTTTAACAATTGTATTATGTACATCATAGAAAAATGAACCATCTTCAAGGAAGCCTGCATTCTTAAGAACACTAAATCCAACAACCCTGTCTTCAAAATGGATTGGCGTAAACAGGTAATATGAACCATTTCCATCATTCTCAAAAAACTCTATCAGCTCATTAATTCCACTAATCTTATTATTAATCATATCGTTCATGGCATATACCATTCGAATATGAGTCCAATCGTATCCTTCTGTAGGGAATTCTGTATTAATATCAGCCTTATAAAGCCTGTCGTCTATAAAGAAGTACAAATCATCACATGCAAGATGCTCAAAATACTGACCTGCAACCTTAAATATCTCGTCAAATTCCTTACAATGAGAAACCTCACCCTCAAGTTCAAGAAACTGTGATTCATTGAGTTCATCCTGCACTGAGGCAATAATACGTTCTCTTGCAAATTGTCTAAAATCAACATCCAATCTTCTTCCACATCCACAGCTCTCACTGTATATTGGATATGTAGGAATATAATGATTATGTTCTGTTTCTCTGCCTTCCCATACTGCTTTAAAAATATCAGCACAATAATATCCCATCTCAGCACGAGTATATCCAACCGTTGTTATCTGCGGCTGGAAGCAGGATGCCTTATCGAGATTATCAAATCCTGTTACTCTAAAGTCCTCCGGAATTCTGTACCCTCTCATCATAGCTTCCTGACAGAGTCCCGATGCAATATTATCATTAGCACATACAAATGCATCCGGCAACGGCATCCCTTTATTGATGATTTTCTTAAAATGTTCACTTCCTGTCATAAAAGAAAAATCACCAATCAATACAGGATTATTCTTAACCTGTAACTTCTTATCCCTAAGAAATTCCTTATATGTCTGAATTCTCAAAACATTCTCCGGATTATCAATCGGCCCGCCTGCAAACACAAAGCTTCGGCAATTATGCTCCTCGTACAAATGCTCAAGTATCTCTGTTACAGGAGTAACATTATCCATTCCAACGTAATACAGCCCCTCTACCTCAAATCCAAGGCACACTACCGGCACATTAGCAGCTTTGGCAATTCTGATAAGGTTCTCCATCTGCTTCATATCCACAATAGTATTAGCATCCAAAATAATACCATCAAACTGATGCAAATCCGGCAATGTATATATATTATATTCACCTGAATTATGCTTTTCATTATGTCCCCAGTTACCAAAACAGTTAAACTGGCAGAAAATCAAACCTTCTTTATATTTGGAAAACTCTTTAATTACACCTTTTACGGATTCAAACCCTACGTATCTGTGCCATCCGTCTGATAGAAATGCTATTCTCTTCATTAAACGCACCCCGCAATCATAATATTAGTAATATTGTACCATATATACCCGAATATTGCACTATTTTTTTACAAATTATACAAATGAAAAAAGGGCTATTCGCCCTATTTTTCTATAAGATAAAGCATCGGGTCTACCGCTGCTCCCTCTTTCATTAATTTAAAATATACATTGGTTCCTTCTTTTGAGTAATATTTTGTTGGCTCCGTTGCATAACCAATTACCCTACCTGCTTCAATATGCTCCGACACACCTACCTGAAGATTGGACAGCTGACCATATATTACCTCATAGCCATTTCCCACAGACACCTTCACCGCAGTTCCAATTTCATTGTCTGTATATATTTCTTCAACAACTCCGGGAGCCGAGCTCATCACAGGTTCTCCCGCTTCTGCACTTATTACCACAGCAGGATTACATCTGTATATATCAAGAGTTGGAAAATAAATAGTCTTGTCCATATTGTATCCAAGAATAATATCACCTTCTACAGGCCATAAAAGACTGCTTTTTTCTGAAAAAGAATAGACCGGCGAATTAACGGCAATTGTCTCATCCGGCACCGTCACTGCTGCCATCTCCGATTCCTTCGGTGCAGGAGTCGTCGCAGGCACTTCTGTAGTAACCTGCTCAGGTTTCTTTGTAGGCTTTTCTGTAGGTTTGACTGTGGGTTTTTCTTTGGGTGTAGTAGTTTCCTGTGCAACATTAAAGTCTATATAATTCTTGTTTTTACCTGACGAACTGCTTTTAATAATAGAGACGATTCCGGCAACAAGAGCTACCACGATAGCGAGACTTGCCACAATGGAAATAATCTTTTGCACATCTAACTTGTTTTTGTTCCTTCTATTCACGATTCCCTCCATCCGTGCAATGGCACTATTAGAAAATATTCTGATATTAGCATTACCGGATGCGTTTTTTTTATTCATTTATAACTGTAAAAATTATATTTGTGGCATTTATTCTTATCTTGAAATTTTCAGAACCAAGCTTCATTATCTCAGAAAACTCTTCTCCCGTCATTATTACATTCCCAACCATAACCTCAACAACATTACCTCTGGAATCCCTTTCTATTATCTGAAAAGCACTATCCAGACCATTCTCAAAAAGTATATCACCGTACTTTTTTCTCAAAATATGAACAGCTTCTTCTTTAACATAAGAAATCATCCTAACAGATGGTATGTATGTAGCCGTCTCTGATTCTGTATTTTCTGTGGCACCTGCAACTGCCTGAGTTTCTTTTTTCCCTCTGTCTGCCTTATGTACACCGGTAACTGCCAACGTTACAAAAAACGGCAGACACCAGATTATTACTAATAAAATTATACATATTGTTGATTTTTTCATCTGATTACTCCCCGTACTAGTATACGTTATTTCACTAAATTTATGATATTTAATTCACAAAGTAGACTGATGTTTCAT
>JAZQKW010000138.1:0-8364 GCA_045542375.1 Butyrivibrio sp. | reverse complement strand
GAGAAAAATTCAGAACAGAAAATACCTTCCGATATATCAACAGAGAATTCAGAGGAGCAGCCTGAATCAATCAGCGAGGTCGATAATGAAGCAGAATTATAAGTTCACCATCTCCTATGATGGTTCAAGGTATTATGGTTGGGAGCACCAGCCTAATACCGACCTGACTATACAGGGCAAAATAGAAACCGTTCTTACAAGAATGGTTAATTCAGATGACATTGTAGAAATAATATGTTGCGGACGTACTGATGCAGGCGTACATGCCAAGGCAATGGTAGCTAATGCCTTTCTTGATACAGATATGAGCGTGGATGATATCAGGGATTACATGAATCGCTATCTCCCGGATGACATATGTATTAATGAAGTCCGCATTGCCGGAGACCGTTTTCATGCACGTTATAATGCAACAGGCAAGACCTATCGTTACACATGCTATGCAGGTGAATTAAAGCCTGTATTTGACCGTAAATACGTTACCGTACTTGATAAAGCACCTGACATCGATAAGATGCGTAAAGCCGCAGAACATCTTATTGGAGAACATGATTTTGCCGCCTTCTGCAGTAATCCGAAAATGAAAAAATCAACCGTAAGAACAGTTGATTCAATCACAATATCCCACAAGGGACCTTATATTTATTTTACCTATCACGGAAACGGTTTTCTTCAGCATATGGTAAGAATTCTCACAGGTACACTTCTGGAAGTTGGTTATGGAAAAAGAACCCCTGAAAGCATCCCAGAGCTTATCAGTTCCAAAAACCGTTCTCTGGCAGGCTATACCGCTCCTGCTTCAGGCCTTTGTCTGATGCAGGTGGATTATAATTAGAAAAAAAATCAACCGATTTTACGTCGGTTGATTTTCTTATTATTTGTGGTAACGTCTGTCATCTTCCTCATACTTTGGTTCGCATGTCAGATTAATTCCTAATTTTCTAAATATCTGTTCATCAACGGATGACAAAATAACAGAAGAATGTGCTTCGCATCCCTTCAATTCCGGAATAGCTTTCATTGCCTCTCTTGCAAGCTCATTTCTTGCAGCTGTAGTCGAAAGTGCAATGAGAATTTCATCTGTATGAAGACGTGGGTTACGGCTTCCAAGATAATCTGTCTTAAGTCTTGTAATAGGCTCAATCGCATCCGGAGATATAAGTTTAATATCGTGTGCAATTCCTGATACATGCTTTAAGGCATTCATAAGTGCCGAAGCCGATGCTCCTAGCAAATCACTGGTCTTACCTGTAACAATTGTACCATCATGAAGTTCAATTGCCACTGCCGGATGATCGCCGGTTATCTTCTCCTTCTCAAGGGCATACTTAACAACCTCTCTGTCTTCTGTCGTTATTCCAGCCTGTTTCATAAGAATCTCAAGCTTGTACTTATCATCCTTCTCCTGACCAGTCTTTTTCAAATCCTGAAGGCAATTATAATATCTTCTGATAATCTCCTGTGCCGATGCCTTACAGCACACATCATCATCTATAATACACTTACCTGCCATGTTAACGCCCATGTCCGTAGGTGACTTATAAGGGCTTTTTCCTGATATAAGCTCAAACATTGCATTAACAACAGGGAATATCTCTATATCTCTATTGTAATTAACCGTAGCCTCACCATAATTTTCAAGGTGGAACGGGTCAATCATATTAACATCATTAAGATCTGCCGTAGCTGCCTCATATGCAAGGTTAACAGGATGCTTAAGTGGAAGATTCCATATAGGAAATGTCTCGAACTTAGCATATCCCGCTTCTATACCACGCTTATGCTCATGATATAGCTGAGAAAGACATACTGCCATCTTACCGCTTCCCGGACCCGGTGCAGTAATAACTACAAGTGGTCTCTCTGTTTCAATATATTCATTGCGTCCATAACCATCATCACTAACAATTCTCTCAACATCACTTGGATATCCCGGTATTTTAAAATGTCTGTAAGACTTAATACCAAGAGAAGCCAGCCTGCTCTGGAAAAGCTTAGCAGCCTGCTGGTCTGAGAATTTAGTGAGACATACACTGCCTACATATAACCCCATTGCCTGAAAAGCGTCAATAAGTCTCAACACATCCTTGTCATAGGTTATTCCATAGTCTCCACGTACCTTATTAGCTTCAATATCTTCTGCACTGATAACAATAACTATTTCAGCCTGTTCCTTCAACTGCATAAGCATCTGAAGCTTGGAATCCGGTTCAAACCCCGGCAAAACTCTTGACGCATGATAATCGTCAAAAAGTTTTCCTCCAAACTCAAGATACAGTTTATTACCAAATTGTGCAATCCTATCTCTAATGTGTTCTGACTGTAATTTAAGATATTTTTCATTATCGAATCCGATCTTCACATCAGTTCCTCCCGGTTACATCATTCTTTTCCATTCCAGCAATATGTGCATAAAGAATCAGTATCAATTCCAACTGCTTCAAGCATATCATCAAGTCTATGATATCTGAGAGATGTGAACTTCAATCTTTCACATATAATGTCTACCATCTTCTGATATTTAGGCGAATCAGGGTCCGCATATTCCTGTATAACTTCTTTCGGTACATTTTCCCCTTCAAGTTCTTCAATTACCTGTCTGGTAATCAGTTCAAGTTCTGACTTAGATCTTGAAAAATTAAGATATTTACATCCAAACAACAGTGGCGGACATGCCGGTCTTATATGAACTTCCTTAGCTCCGCTTTCATACAAAAATTCCGTTGTCTCTCTCAACTGTGTTCCTCTTACAATAGAATCATCAATGAGCAGAAGCTTCTTATCCTTAATCAAATCGTGAATAGGAATAAGCTTCATATGAGCAATAAGCTCACGCTTGGTCTGTATCGTAGGCATAAAAGAACGTGGCCATGTAGGAGTATATTTAACAAATGGTCTTGAATAAGGAATACCTGATTCATTAGCATATCCAACGGCATGTGCTACACCGGAATCCGGTATGCCGGCAACCACATCTACATCTACGTTATCTCTTTTAGCAAGAAGCTTACCGCATCTGTATCTCATCTCTTCTACGTTAACACCTTCATAAATTGCTGAAGGAAATCCGTAGTATATCCAAAGGAATGTGCATACCTTTCTCTTAGTTCCCGGTGCAACAAGCGTTCTGACATTATTCTCGTCAAACACAACAATCTCTCCAGGTCCTAATTCTCTGTCAGGCTCGTAGCCAAGATTAAGATATGAATAACTCTCAAAGCAGGCACATCTTGCTCCATCCTTCTTACCCAACACAACAGGTGTTCTTCCGTAATTATCCCTTGCAGCATAGATACCCTTCGGTGTAAGCAAAAGTAAAGAAAGAGAACCATCAATAGTGTCAAGTGCATATTTAATACCCTCAATAAGGTTGTCCTTCTGGTTAATAAGAGCTGCAACAAGCTCTGTAGGATTGATTTCTCCATTACTCATTTCAAAAAAATGAGTATTTCCCTTCAAAATATTATCAACTATCTCATCTGCATTATTAATCTTGCTTACAGTAGTAATTGCAAAACTTCCGTGATGAGATCTCATAAGAATAGGCTGTGCTTCATAATCAGATATACATCCGATTCCATAATTACCATCAAGGGATGCAAGTTCCTTTTCAAACTTGGTTCTGAATGGTGAACCTTCTATATTATGGATTGATTTAGAAAATCCATTTTCTCCATATACTGCCATTCCGGCTCTTCTTGTTCCTAAATGAGAATGGTAATCTGTTCCAAAAAACAAATCAAATGTACAACTTTCCTTAGACGCTACTCCAAAAAAACCGCCCATGTCTCTTCCTCCTGATAAATAAATTCATATTATTATACCAAAATTACAGATAAATTCCAATACGTCTTTCCGCTATTTTTCAAAAAATAAAAACGAAAAACAGGAACAGCAACTGTCATTCATCGCTGTTCCTGTACACTGTTTATGTAATATTTATTCTGTTGCTGTCTTCTTCTTGTTAATATGTGAAATAACAGCCGCACCAATTGTAATCACAACACCAACCGCTGCCGCAATTCCTGCAATAAGGAATACTTTCCCTGAAAGAGCTGTCTGGACAGCCTCAACAATGGAGTCCACCATTGCTCCGCCATCAACCATTCCCTTAATATCGAATACCTTGAGAACAACACCTGCAACTATAAGAATTACACCTGTAATAATCATAGGCACTGAAATATGTAACATCCAAGACTTAGTATACTTAAGATTAATAACCACAAGGAGCAAAGCAAGGAACAGTACAATTCCACCTGCAATGGCAAGAGTTGATGGTGCCGTAATCTTACGAATTACCTTAAACACCGTATTATCCTCCTGCACCAGTGTCTCTGTTGTAATAGTCTCAATATTAAGTTCATCAATAGAAGCCTTAATCTCTTCCTTAATCTCCGGAGTTATCTCAATATCCTTAAGATATTCATTGTCTGACTTCTCAATTATATCAACAATCTCGTTAATATCGATTGTTACGCTTCCTTCTCCTGTATAGAGAACATCCACATACTGGTCTAACGCTCCGGCAAAATAATCTGATACATCCTCTTCAAGGAACTCCTTGATATCATCCTTTGTTACATCCTTAAATTCTTCATATTCAACAATTTCCTCATACACAAAGTCTGTAAGATTAGTATCCTCCTCTACGTCAAGAACCTCTTTCAAATCCAGATTAGCAATATCCATTTCTTTAATTGCTGTCTTGATTGTTGACTTGGTTCCAATCTGTCTTGCAAGAACAAGTAAAAGTAACACTAACATCCCTACAAAAAGAAAAATACTGATAATAACAGATATCGCTTTCTTTCCTCCCGGACGCTTAGCAGGTGCCACCGGTCCCTGTTCCTCAGGCCTGTAAATATCATTAATATCCATTTAAATCCATCCTTTCAAGATTTTTTATATAGCCATTATATTACAATTGATATAATCATTCAATTAGTAAAATGATATAATGTCACATGCCATTCAGGGGTGTAACCTTATATTTCCCCTTTACTAATTGATATAAATATATTAAATTGGTTATATAAAAACACTATTTGTAGAGGAATTTGATATATCCAATGAAGTACAGAATCGATGAAAAATCCCATAACCCTGCATATTTGCAGCTATATAACCAGCTTAGAGAGGATATTATAAGGAAAGTATATCCATATGGTTCTAAGCTTCCATCCAAGCGTACTCTTGCAGGTGAATGCGGTGTAAGTGTAATTACAACAGAGCATGTGTATTCAATACTCTGTGATGAAGGTTATGTAGAATCCAGAGAACGAAGTGGATATTACGTTGTATATAGGGAAAAAGATTTCCGTTCAGCAGGCGAAATACACAATGCCTATGAACCACATAGCATAACCCATCACAATAACAGTGGTAAATTTCCTTTTACGGTGCTTGCCAAAACAATGAGAAAAGTGCTGTCAGAATATGAAGAAGATATTCTGACCAAATCTCCCGCAAAGGGATGCAGAGAATTACAGACAGCCATTGCCGCCTATCTTGCAAGAAGCAGTGGAATTAATGTTGTACCGGAACAGATAATAATAGGCGCCGGAGCAGAATATCTGTACAACATAATTATTCAGTTGCTTGGCAATGATAAAATCTATGCAATGGAATATCCCTGCTATGAGAAAATCAAAAAGGTATATCTTTCCTGTGGTACGTCATGTGAACAGTTAAAGTTGGGTAAGGATGGTATTTTATCATCTGAGCTTGAGAAATCCTCAGCCAATGTATTGCATGTCACTCCGTTTCACAGTTACCCAAGCAACATTTCCGCCAGTGCATCCAAAAAAATCGAGTATATCCAGTGGGCATTAAAGAGAAAAGCCATCATAATCGAAGACAATTATGATTCCGAACTGACAGTATCCAAAAAATCAGAAGAACCGCTTTTTTCACTTGCGCCAAAAGGAATGGTTATATATCTCAATACTTTTTCCAAAACAATCGCCCCTTCAATAAGGGCGGGTTATATGGTGCTTCCTCATAATTTGCTTGAAATATACAATTCGAAGCTGGGGTTTTATTCATGTACGGTACCGATTTTTGAACAATATGTACTGGCTGAACTTATTAATAATGGTGATTTTGAACGTCAGATAAATCGTATTCGAAGAGTAAGAAGAAAAGAACAGGCACAGAGCAAGAAATCTGGTCATATAAAATAGTGTCATTTTGGTCATTAACACAATACCAAATTATGTATATAGTATGACTATAAAATTCAACTAGGAGGTTCAATATGAACAGTAAAGTTCTCACAATACAGGATATATCATGCGTTGGTCAGTGTTCGCTGACTGTAGCATTACCAATAATTTCAGCTTGCGGAATCGAGACATGCGTACTTCCATCAGCGGTATTATCAACACATACAGCAGGATTTACAGGATTCACATTTAGAGATTTGACCGAAGATATGCCTTCTATTACAGAGCATTGGAAAAAGGAAGGTATCACATTTAACACCATATATACAGGATACCTTGGAAGCACCAGGCAGATTGATTATGTAAAAAACATAATACAGGAAGTTGGTGCAGATTCATGTATTAAAGTAATAGACCCTGCTATGGCTGATAACGGGAAATTATACACAGGATTCGATAATAATTTTGTAGAAGCAATGAAGACATTATGCTCATATGCAGATTATCTTGTTCCTAATATTTCAGAAGCTTGTTTACTCACGGACACAGAATACAGGGAACAATATGACGAAGAATACGTACATACTCTTTTGAACCGTCTTGCAGATATGGGCAGCAGGAATATTATCCTTACCGGTGTTTCATACAGAGAAGGCAAGACCGGTGTTGTAGTATACGTAGATAATAATTATTCTTATTATGAGCATGATATGATAGCTCAGGGATGCCACGGAACAGGCGACATATATTCTTCTGCTTTTGTTGGTGCACTTATGAACGGCATTACACCTTATGAGTCAGCCAAGATTGCCGCCAACTATGTAATGGAATGTATTATCGAAACCCAGAAATCAGATAACCATTGGTATGGTGCAAGATTTGAGCCGGTACTCCATAAACTTATTGATATGATACACTAATTAATAAACCTTCCTATCTCTGCCAAGATAGGAAGGTTTCCTAATATCAACTATATTAGTTTAAGTATTTCATCAGTTACAGCCATAACCTCGTCTACATCAAGATTAACAACTGCTGCCCCAAGAGAATTCACTTTATCTGACATATCCGCATCATATTCGTAGCCTTTAAGTGTTTTCATGATATCATCTGCCATATCTATGTCCATATCCTCCATAGCCGACCTGATATTTAATACCAATTCTTTTACTGCTGTTAAATCCACAGCTATTTTAGCACTGTTATCTGAAATCACAGAAAGTCTGTCCTTATACGCATCCCATTCAGTTAGGAATTCCGTTGTGTTTTCGTGAATATACTTTCTATCTCCTCCCGCTGCTGCCATTTCAAGTAGTCTGGCTTTTTCACTAAGTCCACTTATGCCAATAAGAGCCAGAGAACTCTTCATTCCATGTACTTTTACACGATAATTATTTAGCATCTCATCATCATCCAGATTGTTATAGCAATCAAGAATATAATTTTCTTCTTTTTCCATCGTCGAATAAAAATCACGGGCAGTTTCAAGTACAAGCTCTCTGTCCATCAGATACTGCATTGCAATATTCCAGTCAACACCTTCTATATCAGGAAAGGCATTGTCTGACATCTCTTCCGCGTCTACTGCTTGCCTGCTGTCATCTTTTACTTCTTTTGGAAGCAATTCCCATATCATTTTCTCAAGTCTTTCAGGATTAATAGGCTTAGATAAAAAGTCATTAAATCCCTCGTTAAGATACATTTCCTTCGCCCCTTGTATTGCATTAGCTGTAAGTGCAATAATCGGAGAATTCACGCACCTGTTATCTTCCATCGACTTCATTCTGTGAAGTGTTTCAATACCGTCCATATCAGGCATCATATGGTCTAAGAAAATAATGTCATAGTGACTAGCCTTCACAAGTTCAAGGCATTCAAATCCGCTCTCCGCTTCATCTATCTTCACCTTGGTCTGCTTCAAAAGACTAATAAATACCTTTCTGTTAATGGCATTATCATCAACAACAAGTATTCTTGCATTTTTCGCTTCAAATGTGACCTTATATTGTTCCTGTGATGCCTGTTTTGAAATTCTCTCACCAAGATTTCCTATTGGCTCATCATCAACTATTTTCTGCACCAGTTCAAAAGAAAATGTGGAACCAACGCCATATTCACTTTCTACTTTTAGCTCACTACCCATTAAACGCAATAACTGCATTGTTATGTTCATTCCCAAGCCGGTTCCCTCAATATT
>JAZQKW010000137.1:0-3247 GCA_045542375.1 Butyrivibrio sp. | reverse complement strand
TTCTTTCTTATCTTCTCTGTCATCAATAAGAGTTATCTTAAGATTCTTAGTTAAGAAAGCCATTTCTCTAAGACGCTGCTTTAAAACATTATAGTCATAAACAGTTTCTTCAAAAATTTCTTTATCCGGAAGGAATGTTACTTCAGTTCCTGTATGGTTAATATCACATTCTCCGGTTACCTTAAGAGGATACATTACTTTTCCTCTTTCGTATCTCTGATTATGTATTTTTCCATTCTGATATACTGTTACTTCAAGCCACTCAGACAAAGCATTAACAACTGAGGCACCTACACCGTGAAGTCCACCTGATACTTTGTATCCTCCACCGCCAAATTTTCCTCCTGCATGGAGAATAGTGTATACTACTTCTACTCCTGTAAGTCCTGACTTGGCATTGATACCTACAGGAACACCTCTTCCGTTGTCTGTTACCGTAATAGAGTTATCTGGGTTAATTTTAACCTTAATTTCTGTACAAAAACCTGCTAATGCTTCATCAACAGAGTTATCCACTATTTCATATACAAGATGGTGTAATCCTCTTGATGATGTACTTCCAATGTACATACCAGGTCTCTTTCTTACAGCTTCCAATCCTTCAAGAATCTGAATTTGATCCGCTGTGTATTCCGAATTACTCATTTGATAACCTCCTAATGCTAATTCTCTTTACTAACGTGACCATCTGTCACCTTAAAAATTCTGTTAATATTAAATCTATTATTTATAAATTCATCTAATCCCGTACAGGTAATTATTGTCTGTACGTCGTTAATACTGTTTAAAAGATAATTCTGCCTGTTACTGTCAAGTTCAGACAAAACATCATCTAACAGAAGAATGGGACTGTCACCAACTGACTGTCTTACCAGTTCTATCTCTGCTAATTTAAGAGATAATGCTGTTGTTCTCTGCTGACCCTGTGAACCATATTTTCTGATATCCACATCACCGATTAAAAATGATATATCATCTCTGTGAGGTCCACATCCTGTCATCTTACTCTTCTTATCTCTTGATATATTATCATTAAGTTCCTGCAGGAAAACATCTTCTCCCACAGACTCCTCATAGCTTATTACAAGATGTTCCTTGTTACCTGATAATCTGTAATGAATATCTTCAATTATTGAATTAAGTTTATCGATAAATATTCTTCTTCTCTTGATTATTTCAGAACCATAATTAACAAGATTTCTATTCCAAATATCAAGAGTATCCTCTAGGGACGAATCAAAATATATATCTTTTAATAATTTGTTACGTTGTTCCAGAGTTTTATTATATTTAATCAAGTTATCCACATATATTTTGTCTAACTGGCATAACTCCATATCAATAAATCTTCTTCTTGCTGAAGGTCCGCTTTTAATAATATTAAGGTCCTCAGGTGAAAAAAATATTATATTTACCAGTCCATATAACTCAGATGACCTTCTGATTGGAACTCCATTTATGGCAATACCCTTTGATCGGGATTTACGAATGTGCATATCTATTCTGTAATCAATATCTCTCTTACTGACAACAGCCTTAATATGAGCTTCATCCCCATTAAAATTAATAAGTTCCGAATCCTTACTTCCTTTATGACTTTTATTAGTACCTGCTATAAAAACTGCCTCTAATACATTGGTCTTTCCCTGTGCATTATCACCGTACAAAATATTAGTCTTTTCATCAAATTCAATACTTTCGTATTCATAATTTCTAAAATTCTGGATTTCAATAGACTTAATAATCATTCTGTTATCTTAATTTCTTCTCCGTTAAAATAAACTATATCTCCCGGATAAAGTTTCTTTCCTCTTTGAAATTCAGTTTCCCCGTTAACTTTAACAAGTCCATCCAAAATAACATCCTTGGCATGAACTCCTGATTCAACAAGGTTAGCTGCTTTTAAAGCCTGTCCAAGCTTAATAAATTCACTTCTAAGTTTAATTATTTCCATAATTTCCACCTTTAATAGTTAACAGGAAGTATGAGATACAGATAGCTGTTCTCTTCATCTCTGATAGTACATGGAGCTTTTGAATTGATAAAATACAATGTAATAACCTCATCATCAATTACTCTTAAAGCATCTATCATAAATTTAGGGTCAAAACCTATCTTAATGTCTTTTCCCTCTTTCTCAATATCAATCTCACCATTCATTTTACCGATTGATGATACAATATTAATCTTAATTGTTCCATCTTCAATATCAAAAATAACAGGTTTCTTATTACCCTCTTTTACAAAGATAGTTGCACTGTCAATTGTATCAAGGAATTCTTTCTTGTTAACTTTAATCTTAGTCTCGTAATCTTTTGAAAGCATCTGACTTATCTTGAAATATTCTCCTTCAATAAGTCTTGATACAACCATAGTATCATCAAATTCAAAGACAATATGATTATCTGCAAAATATACTACAACTTCACTTTCAGCATCACCTGAAAGAATCTTGCTTATCTCGTTAAGAGTCTTCCCCGGAACAATAACCTTAATAGGATTATATGAATTAGATAATTTTACATTTCTGATTGAAACTCTATATCTGTCAAGAGAAACAACTTTTAATACATCTCCCTCAACTTCAAATAATTCACCGGTCATTATCTTATTACTTTCGTTATCCCCAATAGAAAAGATAGTCTGTCTTATAACTTCCTTAAGGTTAAACTGTGATAAAACAATACTCTTATCTCTTTCAACTATAGGAAGATAAGAAAAGTCATCTCCATCCTTTCCAGGAATTGTAAATACGAACTTCTCACATGTAATTGTAGCAACGTAGTTATTATCTGTTTCAATAGTAACTTCACTATCAGGAAGCTTTCTTAATATCTCAGCAAGGAACTTTGCGTCTAATGCTATCTTTCCTCTTTCTAAAATATCACCATTTACTCTGGTCTCAATACCAAGTTCCATATCATTAGAGGTTAATTTGATTTCATTCTCTGTAGCATCAATAAGAATACATTCAAGAATAGACATTGTTGTTCTTACAGGAACAGCTCTTAAAGATATGTTAACTCCTTTTAATAAATCTGATTTAATACATGTGATTCTCATAATGTGTAAAACTCCTTTCGGGAAAAGCGTAATTATATTTATAGTTATAAATTAGCAGTAGTAGTAGTAGGCAATGTTGATAAGTTAATAAGTACTGTGAACCCAGTAAAATAAAGGGAAATTCGAATTAATAACTTGTCTAAAAACCAATTAAAAGTATGTTAATAAGTCTGAAATTATCAAC
>JAZQKW010000136.1:0-9603 GCA_045542375.1 Butyrivibrio sp. | reverse complement strand
ATTGCCTCTAAATAATATTTTCTTTTTAATATATTCTTAAGATATAAAAACTGTTCATATCTGAATTCCCAATATAGCAGAGCATGCCATAATGTGCATACTCTGTTATACTGGGAATTCAGGTATTACGCATTTCATATTGACAGAATATTTAAAAGTTGTAAAATTAATAAGATTGATATTTTACGAGGTGAAGAATTATGGAATTTAAATGTTCAGACAGACTTAATCATTTTTCAACAGGTATTTTTGCTGCACTTGATGAGAAGAAGAATGAATTAATCAGACAGGGCAGAACTATATATAATCTTTCAGTAGGAACACCGGATTTCAGCCCGGCTGAGCATGTTATGAAGACTGTTGCCGAAGCAGTAACTGTTCCTGAAAATTACAGATATTCCCTTATTGATTCTGAGGAAATGCTTCAGGCAGTGGTGGATTATTATAAAGACAGATATGAGACAGAGATTTCTATAGATGAGATTACTGCGGTAAGAGGAACTCAGGAGGGAATGGGACACCTTGGAATGGCAATGATTAATCCGGGGGATGTGGTTCTTTTGCCGGACCCTGGATATCCTGTTTTTGAAGCAGGCTCATACCTTGGAGGTGCAGAGATATATTATTATCCTCTTGTTAAAGAAAATGATTTTCTTCCTGTAATTGAGGATATTCCTGAGGAAGTGCTTAATAGGGTTAAGTATATGGTACTTTCATATCCATCTAATCCTGTAGGGGCTTCAGCACCTAAGGAATTATATGTGAAGATGATTGAATATGCTAAGAAGTATAATTTTGCCATTATCAATGATAATGCTTATTCGGATATTATTTTTGACGGCAGGGAAGGTTTTTCGTTCCTGTCCCTTCCGGGTGCCAAGGAAGTGGGTGTGGAATTTTTCTCACTTTCTAAGTCTTTTAACGTTACAGGTTTTAGAATTTCTTTTTGTATAGGTAACAAGTCCATTGTGAATGCGCTTAAATTACTGAGAAGCCAGTATGATTTTGGTATGGCGTACCCTGTGCAGAAGGCTGCTATCGCTGCGCTTAAGGGTCCAAGAGACAATGTTAAGGCTCAGTGTATGGAATACCAGAGAAGAAGAGATGCGCTCCTTAACGGCCTTAGAAAGTACGGATGGGATGTGCCTGATTCACACGGAACAATGTTTGTATGGCTTCCTGTGCCTGCAGGGTATACTTCAGCAAGTTTTTGTGAAGCACTTATGGAGAAGGCTGGCGTTATTGGTACGCCGGGAACAGCATTTGGACCTAAGGGAGAGGGATATGTGAGATTTGCCTTAACCAAGCCTGCGGAAGAGCTTGCGTTTATTGCAGATGTTATTGGTAAGTCAGGAGTTATTTAAAAAGTTAATAATAGTCCTTGTTACGAATTTGACACTATGTTACAATTCTTACATAGGATTTTTTATTTAATAGGAGATATGTGATGAGAAAACACTTTATTATAGATTTAATTGTTGCCGGTGCAATGGCAGCATGTGTGCTTGGTGGATGTGGTAAAGAGGAGAGCCGCTACTGTACCACAGGAATGACTAAGATTGAGAACCATGATTACGAGGGAGCGATTGAGGAATTTAACGAGGAGATTAGTAAGGATTCAGGTAACAGAGACGCGTACAGAGGTCTGGGTATTGCTTATTACAGATTAGGCAATATGAAGCAGGCTACGGATAATTTTAAAATTGTTATTGATAAGTCCGGCAATAAGTATGACGATATTCATCTTGATTCTATGAAATATTATGCTGAGTGTCTTGCGAACTCAGGTGATTATGATACAGCGGTTCAGTATTATTCTGTTCTTATCAGTAAATGTGATGAGGAAGAGAAAGCGGATTTCTACTATCTCAGAGGGTGCGCGTATATTCATCTGAATGACGAGAATAATGCTGCACTTGATTTTGAAAAATCACTTGGGTGTGAAGATGGTAATTACTCCACATACTGTAATATGTACAATGCTTTTATGAATAGTGGCTATGTTGACAGGGCAGAGTCTTATCTTAAGAGACTGATTAATGCAGATGATGCCAATGATATGCTTATTGGTAAGACATATTTTGCACTTGGGAACTATGAACTTGCGGAACAGTATCTTGAGGATGCCTATGATGATGGGAATTCAGAGGCGTCATATTACCTTGCAATGAACTATGAGAAGCAGGGTAAATACACTGAAGCGGATAATTTTTATGTTTCATACATGAATAAGAATCCGGATGACCCTAATATATACAACCAGTATGGAGCCTTTCTTATTAATATGAAGAATTATGAGACTGCTCTTTCGTATATAGAAAAAGGACTTAAGAAGGCTGATAAGGATAGTGAGCGTGCTTTGTTATATAATGAAGCTATTTGTTATGAGTATATGGGTAATTATGACAAGGCACTTGAACTTTTTGAAAGTTATGTTGGCAAGTATCCTGAGGATAAAGCAGCCAAGAAGGAATATAATTTTTTGAAGACAAGATAGTTGATGGAGAAAGTGGTAGCCGATGATTGATAACATTGAACAGGCAGAACGTGTAATACTTGTAGCTGTCAGACGCTCTGACAGGGAGAATACGGAAGAATCATTAAATGAACTTAGTGAGCTTGCGACTACGGCTGGTGCGGTTACGGTTGCAAGGGTTATTCAGAATCTTGACAGCTTTAATTCTGCAACTTATGTTGGGAAAGGTAAGATTGATGAGATTCTTGAGCTTATAATTGAGCATGATGCAACCGGTATTGTGTGTGATGATGAATTGTCACCTGCTCAGATGAGCAACCTTTCTGATGCATTGCAGGTTAAGGTAATGGACAGAACGTTGCTTATTCTTGATATTTTTGCGGCAAGAGCCAATACCAATGAAGGTAAGATTCAGGTAGAGCTTGCACAGCTCAGATACAGGTCTTCAAGGCTTGTTGGACTTAGAAATTCTCTTTCAAGACTTGGTGGCGGTATTGGAACCAGAGGTCCCGGTGAGACTAAGCTTGAAATGGACAGACGAATCATTCATGAACGTATAGGTCAGTTGAAATCAGAGCTTGCATCGGTTGTTACTCACAGAGAACTTACAAGAACACAGAGAAGCAGAATGGGTATTCCTGTGGTTGCAATAGTTGGTTATACCAATGCGGGTAAGTCAACACTTCTTAACACTTTAACTGATGCTGGAATTCTTGCAGAGGATAAGCTTTTTGCCACACTTGACCCGACTACAAGAAATCTTGAACTTGAGAGTGGGCAACAGGTATTGCTTACAGACACGGTTGGTTTTATTAATAAACTCCCTCATCATCTGGTAGAAGCCTTTAAGAGTACCTTGGAGGAAGCTGTTTATGCGGATATCATTCTGCATGTGGTGGATGCGTCTAATCCTTCTATGGACAGTCAGATGCATGTGGTGTATGACACTCTGGACAAATTAGGAGTTGCGGATAAGCCGGTTATTACGGCATTTAACAAAATAGATGTTGCAGGAGATGCTATTTTAAGGGATTTTAAGGCTGATAAGATGGTTCGCATTTCTGCAAGACATGGTAACGGGCTTACAGAACTTAAGGATGCGATAGAGGAGATTCTCAGAGAGAGTAAAATATATATTGAAAAACTGTATTCTTATAATGAAGCAGGTAAGATTTCTCTGATTCGCAAATATGGTCAGCTTTTAAGTGAAGAGTATGTGGCAGAGGGAATAGAAGTTAAGGCTTATGTTCCTGTTCAGATATACGATAAGGTACAGTAGGAGGAAGTCTATGAGTTACGCAGATAAAGTTTTTATAGATATGTGTAAAGACATACTTGCCAATGGTGTAAGTACAGAAGGTGAGAAGGTAAGACCTCATTGGGAGGATGGAACACCGGCATATACAATCAAGAAATTCGGTGTGATTAACAGATATGACCTTTCTAAGGAATTTCCTATAATTACCTTGAGAAAGACAGCTCTTAAGAGTGCCACTGATGAGATGTTATGGATATGGCAGCAGAAATCCAATAATATTAATGACCTTCACAGTCATATATGGGATTCATGGGCAGATGAGGATGGTTCAATCGGTAAGGCGTATGGATATCAGCTTGGTATAAAACATCAGTACAGAGAAGGCATGATGGACCAGGTTGACAGAGTGATTTACGACCTTAAGAACAATCCATACAGTAGAAGAATTATTACTAATATATATAATCATCAGGATTTACATGAGATGAATCTGTATCCATGTGCATACAGCATGACCTTTAATGTAACCCAGAAGAAGGATGATGATAAACTTACGCTTAACGCTATTTTAAATCAGCGTTCTCAGGACATACTTGCAGCCAATAACTGGAATGTGGTACAGTACGCCGTTCTTGTTCATATGCTTGCACAGGTGTGCGATATGAGAGTTGGTGAACTGGTGCATGTAATTGCAGATGCTCATATTTATGACCGACATATTCCGATTATTGAAGAACTTATCTCAAGACCGACATATGATGCGCCTACGTTCCACCTTAATCCGGATGTTAAAGATTTTTACCAGTTTACACGAAACGATGTTTCATTGGATAACTATATAACCGGACCACAGGTTCTGAACATTCCTGTGGCAATCTGATAGGAGGATACATTATGAATTTAATTGCAGCAGTTGATAAGAATTGGGCAATAGGATACAAGAACCAGTTGCTTGTCAGAATTCCGGAGGACCAGAAGTGGTTTAGAGAATCTACAACAGGTAAGGTTGTGATAATGGGAAGAAAGACTTTAGAGAGTTTTCCTAACGGAAGACCTTTAAAGAACAGAACCAACATCGTAATTACATCGGATATGAATTATCAGGTCAATGATGCTATTGTTGTTCACAGCATTGAAGAGGCATTAGAAGCTGTTAAGGATTACAATGATGATGATATTTATGTAATTGGAGGAGAGTCGATTTACAGACAGATGCTTCCGTTATGTAAGGTTGCCCACATTACCAAAATAGACTATGCATATCAGGCAGATGCTCATTTCCCTAACCTTGACGAAGAAGGATGGGTTATCACTGAGACAAGTGATGAGAGAACATATTTTGACTTGATATATGAATTTGTAAAATATGAAAGGAAACAGAAGTAATGATAGATCAGGAAGTAGCTAAGAAATATCGCAGAAAGGTAACGATATGGATTACAGTAGGTGTAATTGTGGCAGCTGCCAGCCTTGCACTTACAATTTGGATGATAATGAATATGTAGCAATAATTTTTAATCAGCATATTTTATACCATATAATGAATTTAGGATGGTTGAAATATGCTGATTGCTTTAGATGCAGGTCATGGTGGAAGTGACCCGGGAGCAGTATATAACGGACGCAATGAAAAAGATGATAACCTGAGGTTAGCGATGGCAGTAGGGGAGATACTTGAGAGCAGAGGTATTGATGTCTTTTATACAAGGGAGGAAGACATATACGAGACACCATTTAAGAAGGCTACGGATGCAAATGCCTCAGGCGCGGATTATTTTGTCTCGTTTCACCGTAATTCCAGTGAAAATCCGGGCTCTGCAACAGGTGCACAGGTACTTATATACAGTCCCGGAGGGGAAAAAGAACGACTTGCCAACAATATTCAGAACAATCTCGTAGACCTTGGATTTAGAGATTTGGGAATCGACATAAGACCAAATCTTGTAGTTCTCAGACGTACTCAGATGCCGGCTGTTCTTGTTGAAACAGGCTTTCTTAATAATGAATCGGATAATGAGAAGTTTGACAGGGAATTTGATAGAATAGCTCAGGCGATTGCAGATGGCATTATAGCTACTGCGGGAGGAGCCGTGCCCGCTAACACGGATGTAGCTGACCCTTACGAGGGGTTATATGAGCAGGAGAGAGAAGCGGTTAAGGCATCGGACAGATGTAACTGTGACATCCTGTACAGAGTTCAGGTAGGGGCATTCCGAAACAGAGAGTCAGCAGAGCGACTTCTCTATCCGCTTAATGACCTTGGTTTTCCGGCATTTATAATATATCAGGATGATTTGTATAAGGTGCAGGTGGGTGCTTTCAGGAATCTGGATAATGCTGTTGCTATGGAACAGAAGCTTAGACGATACAGATATAATACTTATATTACGACGTAGAATGGAATAAAATTGTTGGGATAAAAGCACTTTGCGTATGCAGGGTGCTTTTTTTCAGCCCTATGCGGTGGTGTTTTGACTATAGTCCTATGCGGTTTGGACAATTGAGGCGGTTTTGACCAAAATATGTCCAAACTCTAAGAAGAATGTAAAAAATCACTTGAGTTTGGACATAAGCAGTAGTTTTGACCAAAATATGTCCAAACACATAGAAAAAAATAGTGACGATATAAAACAAATGATATATAATTAGGGAATATGAAAGGAGTCCTATGATAGTTAAAAATATAAATTACGCATTATATAGATACGGTTATAAAGATACCAACATAGATGGTGGTGACCATACCTTTCTTATAAGAATAGGTAAAGAGAAAATCTCTGCAGTTGTAATCATAGACGATATAAAGTATCCGGAGCTTTTGGATGCACAACAGTGCGAAGCAATTAAGCAATCCTTTGAAAGTACATACCTGTTTCGCGGATATAAAGAGGTGGAAATGTTATTCCTTATACTCACGGATAAACCATTTGAGTATAAAAATTTTTGCGAAGGAAAGCTTATATTCTGGGTTGCTGATATAAGTTCGGAACGTCTAATTAGTTTTATAGATAATGATGGTGCGTTTAACCACTTAAGAAATGCCATCGAAGACGCACTTTCCGCACCGACAGAGAATAATGGTACAACAAAAAATAGAACTTTTTTAAAAACTCTTTCGCAAACATATATTACGGATGCGATATTTGCGATTAATATTCTGATTTATATTTATATGTATATGACATTAAATTACATTGAACGGTACATTTTTATGTTAGATTACTGTAGTATACCAACAGCTGTTGTAGATATGAAGCAGTATTATCGACTTTTTACCAGTACTTTTTTGCATTTTGATTTGAATCATATAATTAGTAATATATTTTTTTTGGTTTTTGTTGGATGCTTATTAGAGCCTATGATAGGGCATATAAGATATATGTTAATTTATATTACAAGTGGTGTATTTGGCAGTGTATGTTCTATAGTATATTTATATATCGTAGGCAAAACGTCATTATGTGCAGGTGCCTCCGGTGCAGTGAGCGGCATCTTTGGTGCATTTGCAGCGTATGGATTATTAAAAAAATCAGAGAAGAAAAAAAATTCTGTTATCAGAATACTATTAGTAATAGGTATGGTCATTCTTTTCTGTATAAATACAGTTGACGGCACCATAGCCGGCAACATTGCACATATGGGTGGAGCCGTAATGGGAATTATTCTTGCTTTTATATTTTATATATGTGAGAAAAATAAGCAGAATAAAATAGCGAAAATGACTGAATAGAAAAGGAGGAAACATCGAATGAAGGGAAAAAAGTTAAAGAGAGGAATTGCAGCATTACTTTCAGTAATATTGGTTGCAGGCTCTCTTGCAGTGATGCCGGACAATAAGACTGTTGTACAGGCGGCAGGCGGGGAGAGTACAGCCAAGACAATAGCAGGTCTTGGAACAGACATTATAGCTGACCCTACAGTACCGATAAGTAGCAGCGATAAATGGAAAGGAAGCTATGTGTACTTTGGAAACTATAATGACACTCCTGTAAAGTACAGAGTGCTTGACAGCAATACTACAGTTTTTGGTGGAACAACCATGCTCCTTGATTGTAACAGTATATTGTGGACAGGAGATAATCCGAGCAGTGCTTACGATGATAGCAGCAAAGTATGGGCAGATAGTGATATAAAGACATATCTGAATTGGACATTTTTAAGAGGTAATTTCACTACAGCAGAACAGAATGCCATAGCAGAAAGTTTCAAGAGTTCTGTAGATGGCACTGATGGTAACGGATATTATTATTGTGAGTATATTTCACTTTTTGGAGATAAAATTTTCTTCCTTGATGCAAAGGAAGCTACCAATACAAGCTATGGATATGGAAGCGAGCCGGAAGACGTAGCAAGCAGGGAAAAAACAGGCGGTAATGATTTGTGGTGGCTTCGCTCATCTAACATAAATCATAGTGACTATGCAGTAATCGTCGATATGGATGGGCAGTTCCAGGACATCCGAGTCAATATTACCAACATCGGCGTGAGCCCTGCCTTAAATGTGGACCTGTCATCCGTACTATTCTCATCTGTCATTTCAGGAACTGCAGGAGAGACAGGGGCAGAGTATAAGCTGACGCTTATAGATGAGAATTTGACCATAGAAAAAAATGGAGCGATTAAAAGAGAAGAAGATACGGTAACTATTCAGTGTATCATACGTGGAACTAATAATTCCAGACCTACACAGGCATCCGTATTTTTATTAGATAAGGAATATACCGAAGGAAACACAAATGATGCAGAGGTGCTTTACTATGGAGCACTGGATAGATATGGTTCATTCACACTTCCTGAAGCACTTTCAGACAAGGTGTGTGGAAGAGATTACTATGCATACATCATTGCAGAAGATATTAATGGAGTAGCAGAAACTGACTACGCAAGTGAACCTGTTAAGATTTTCATACCTTGGAGTGTAAAGCCAAAGAACCTTGGAACAAGCGGTATTGTAGACCCTATTGTACCGGCAAGTAATAGTGACGCATGGACAGGAAGCTATGTATACTTTGGAACCTATGATACAGATGGAGATGGAACCCCTGAGCCTGTAAGGTACAGAATACTTGACAGTAATACAACAGTATTTGGCGGAAAGACAATGCTCCTTGACTGCAACAGCATTCTGGAAACACGACCATTTGATGATGACAGCAATGTATGGGCAGATAGTGATATAAGGACATATCTGAATGGAACATTTTTAACAGGTAATTTCACTACAGCAGAACAGAATGCCATAGCATCAAGCACTAAGAGTGTGGCAGACAGCACAGATGGAGACGGATGGATTGAGCTAAATTTTGCTACCCTTAGTGGAGATAAAATTTTCTTGCTTGACGCAAAAGAAGCTACCAATACAAGCTATGGATATGGCAATACAAATAATGGTTCGGAAAGTATAAAAAAAGGCAACTCTGCTTACTGGTGGCTGCGTTCAGCTAGTAGTTATTCTGCTGACTATGTCGGCATCGGCCATCATGCTGGCAGCATCATCGATGGTGAAGTTAACGACACTATAGTCAGTGTCAGCCCTGCCTTAAATGTCAATCTGGCATCCGTACTTTTCTCATCTATAGTCAATGGTACAGGCAGCTATGTAGGCCCGGAGTATAAATTGACACTTATAGATGAGAATCTGACAGTAGCAATTGATGGTACAGTTATAAGAAGTGGAGACAGGATAATGGTTCCATACACCATAGGAGGAACCAATAGCGCCAACGCTACACAGGCATCCGTACTTTTATTAGATAAGGAATATACCGAAGGAAACTCAAATGATGCAGAGGTGCTTTACTATGGAGCATTGAATAGCAATGGTTCATTCACACTTCCTGAATCACTTTCAGACAAGGTATGCGGAATA
>JAZQKW010000135.1:0-6935 GCA_045542375.1 Butyrivibrio sp. | reverse complement strand
GATATAATGTTTGCATCAGGGGAACGCTTATATGCTTCGGATAATGAAACGAATTTTATTCCTGGCAATGCGGTAAAAGAGATAGTGAAGCTTTTTCAAAATAAAACGGTAAATTAAAATCATTAGTAGACCCAATAGTAGGGATAATTATTATTGTGGCTCTGACTGCTTTTCAGGTCGTCTTTATGGCGGCCTGATTTTTGAAAATTTTGCTTATATGCATGTACGAAGTAACAGTAACAATGCTTGAATGGCGAAGAACAGTAAAAATAACGCCTATCACAACCACAGTGTGATAGGCGTTATTTTTATGTACTAATCCAACATTGCTGCAAGCTCGTCCGGCATGATTGGACGTGAGAAGTAGTAGCCCTGCAGGATGCAATCTTTAAATTGTGATAAAAATTCCACCTGTGTCTCAAGTTCTACACCTTCTACAACAACACTCAATTCCATTGTCTGAGCCATCTCGATTAATGATTTCAGAATGAGACGTCCTTTTTCCTGGTCACTATCTAAGAATTTTAAGTCCATCTTGATAATGTCAAGCGGCATTTCCTTCAACATATTTAGAGATGAGTAACCACTTCCAAAATCGTCCATTGCTATCTTAAAGCCAATGTTCTGAAGCGTACGAATTTTATCGTAGATTAAATCAGGTTTTTCTCCGCAAAGAGATTCAGTAATTTCTAATTCAATATCTGTAGGCTTCAAGTTGTATTTCTTAATTAACGAAGTAAGTTTATCGGTTAATTCGTGACCGTAGAAATGCGCACGGGAAATGTTAATCGAAATAGGAACACATATTTTTCCTTCTTTCTTGCGGGCAGCAATAAACTTACAGGTTTCTTCCCATACGTAGTAGTCCAGATGAATAATAAAACCATTTCTTTCAAATACCGGAATAAATATTCCCGGAGAGATTATACCTTTTTCAGGATGCTTCCATCTGACAAGGGTCTCACCACCAACGATTTTTGAGTCACTCGAACTGAATTTTGGTTGAATTACAATGTAGAATTGATTTTCTTCCAGTGCTTTTTCCATATTATTTTCAATTTCCTGTTCAGCAAGCAGCTGCTGATGCTCATTATCGTCATAATAATGAATATAGTCTACGTAATTCTGATTCTTTTCATGTGCAACTACTAAAGCTCTGTCGCACATAACATTAACAGGAAGAGTACTATCTTCATTTATAATATACACGCCGTAAATTACGCGTATATCTGTATTTTTCAAAAATGTCTTATAAGTCTGAGGGAAAACCATATTATCAAAGACATTCTTAGTCATACACATATAATAGTGATCTGATGTAAATCTGGCGAGAATAATATTCTGATTCTGGCATAAAGCTTTTAGCTGTTGTGCAATGTCAATTAATACCTTGTCGCCAATTGGCATACCATACAATTCGTTAATTATTTTGAAATTGTTGATATTCATTGCGACAATGCACATATCTTCCTCAGATGTCTCTATAATATTATGTACTGTTTTGTAAAAATGTGTTCTGTTATAAAGTCCGGTAATCTCATCTAACTGTAATTTGGCACGCAACATTTCATTTTCGTGTTGCTCAATTTTAAGCTTTGCCATTCTATGTGTCATTGTTGTGTATACAATTAATGCGATAATGATTACTATAATAGCGATTATAAACCAATTCCAGTACTTATACCATATATCATTAAAGTGAAACTCATATGGATGAAGTAATAATTCTTTCTGTACGATTGCACTTTTTTCATCATCTGAAATATGGCTTATTGCTTTGTTAAGGATTGACATGAGCATCGTCTGGTCATTGCCTGCAACAAGATGCATCTGGTTGTTATATTCATGGCCCGGAATCTGTGTAAGTTTATCTGAATATTTTGGCTTCTGCATCAGGTAGCTTACGCGGAAGTTATTTTGTATGGCTATATCAGCTTTACTATTAATTACGGCATTAAGACAACTCTCTGAGTCATCATAGTATACAAATTGATATTCAGGATTTTCCTGTAATAAAAATGGTTCTACATAGGAAAACTCCTTAGTGAGGGCAATAACATTACCCGTATAATCATTATTTATAAATCCTGACTTTAGTGATACATATGATATCTCTAAATCCATAAGAGGAGAACTGGTAATAAGTTCATCATAGTTATTGTGAGCAATAGTACTATTAGTCAGGAGAAGGAGGTGACCATCATTTATAAGGCTCTCATAATCTCTGTAGTCACCATTTACTATTTCAAAAGTAAGACCGCTTTTCTCAGAAATAAGATTCAAATATTCAGGCCAGATTCCTTGAAGCTTACCATTATCTGTATAGCATGAGGGATGCTGGTCGATAAAAATATTTACCTTAATAGTGTCAGCGTTACGAATAAAAGCAAGTTCTTCCTTTGTATATAACGGGGTGCTGGAGAGAGCGCTGTGTCCAAAATATTTTGCATTCAAATTACCTTCAAAATCAGGTGCATCGAACATGATTTCTTGGATTGCTGACTCGATTTCCTTAATTAAATCAGGGTTGTCTTTATTAGCAATACAATAAAAAGCATTGGACTTAAGTCTGTCAAATAGACTGAGCGATGAGGTACCATAACGGCTTCCGATTGCAAAAAATTCGATTTCACCCTTGTCTAACGCATCTATCATATCGCTTTTGCTTTTATAAAATATTGCTTCATAGTTCACATTATACTCTTCTGCATGCTCTATGAAGTCTAATGATGAATAACTTTCAAGTAAAAGCCCCACCTTACTGTCTTTCAATGCGTCATGATCCTGATATGTGATACCACTGCTTGGATGAGTATACAGCAGAGTCGTTTCGTAGCCGAAAGGTATATCAGAATATAAAAATTCATCAGCGTGTTCTTTGGTATAATGTGCGGTACAGATTAAATCAATCTCTTTATCGCGTAGCTTCTGGAAAGTATCTGACCAACTGGTAACCGTAACATATTCATATGTCCAATTGGTATATTCGGAGATTTTGTTGAGATATTCTACTCCATATCCAAAATATTCGCCATTTTTCTCCTGAATGAAATGGGAATTCTGGTCATATCCAACTCTAATAACCGTTTCCGGTTCTTTCGCATATGTAAATGTAGAATTAGTTGGGAAAAGTGTTATCAATAATGATAGTACAATAATGTAGATAATGTGACTGTGTTTTTTCATAAAAATCAATACCACCTTCTGTTAATATGTAGGCATAATGGTATTTTATCACTTGAATATTAATGATGTCGCAAAAAATAGGAACAAAGACCGACATTTATATAAAAATATGTCGAATAAGCATTGGGGATACGTTTATTGACAAAGCAATATGATAGTTTTATAATATACTAAGTTAAACTCGGTAAAATTAACGAGAAAGGAGACGACATTATGAGTAAAACAAAGGACAGAAAGGCGAAGAAATTATTTAATTTTAAGGGAATACGTATTGAGAAGAGACTTAAGAAAGCATTCAATGTAGTAACTGTTATTTCAGCGATTGCGACTCTTATTGGATTTATTGCCATTATTGTTGTAACAACGAATTTTAAGAAGGCGATGAACAGCTATGCATTACCACAGGGTGATATTGCTTTATTCATGAATGAGTATGCAGAATCACGCTCGAATATGAGAGGTATAATTGGTTACGAGGATCAGGATCTGATTGATGAAATGGTCAAGAAGCATGATGAACGTAAGGCGAAGACATATGAGAGACTTGCAGCTATTGAAGAGACAATGGTGACACCGGAAGGTCGTGAAGCATATGAAGCGATTGAGGTTGCCTTAGAGGCATATTTTGAAAAGGAAGCTGAAGTTATTAAGATTGGAGCAACAACAGATCAGGAAGCGTGCCGTAAGGCTCAGCAGATGGCAATAGAAGAGGTTGCACCATTATACGAGAAGTTAGATGCAGCAACATTACATCTTATGGACATCAATATTGAGAAAGAACATGAGATGGAAGTTGTATGTAGTATATTAGAATATGGTGCAATGGCACTTATGTTAATCTTAACAGTTGTTATTGTAATAATTTCTAAGAAGATAAGTAAGGTAATAGCAAGCGGAATTGCACAGCCACTTGGAGAATTAAGAGATCGTCTTGAAATATTTGAGAAGGGTGACATTTCATCACCATTCCCTGATTATCGTGAAGATGATGAAGTAGGAGAGATGGTTGCGGTTGTATCTTCTACAACAACTAAGTTACAGATGATTTTTGAAGACCTTAAGCATTTACTTAATGAGATGGCGAATGGTAATTTCAATGTTAATTCTTGTTGTGAAGAAGAATACATAGGTGAGTATGAAGGCTTATTAACTACAATTACTGAGATGAACGCACAGATTGACATGGCACTTAAAGAGGTAAAGGGTGCAGCAGAAATGGTATCTGCAGGTTCTACTAATATGGCAGAGGGCGCACAGGCGTTGGCTGAAGGTGCTACTGACCAGGCTGCATCTGTTCAGGAAATGCTTGCAACCATGAATGAACTTACAAGTGGACTTATCCGTTGTGCAGGAGAGGTTGAGAGCGCATATCAGAAAGCACAGGAATGTGCGGCTGAGGCTGAGACAAGTCAGGCTGAGATGGAGAATATGGTATCTACTATGGAAGGTATTAGTGATACATCAAGCCAGATTGAGAATATTATCGGTGAAATCGAATCTATCGCAGCACAGACTAACTTACTTAGTTTGAACGCTTCTATCGAAGCAGCAAGAGCCGGAGAGGCAGGACGCGGATTTACAGTCGTTGCAGAACAGATTCGTCTTCTTGCAGAACAGTGTTCTAAGTCAGCTGTTAATACAAGAAAGTTAATCGAAAGCTCAGTAAATCAGGTTAACGAAGGTAGTGTAGTGGCAGTGAAGACTGCGGAAGTATTGAAGGTTGTAGTAGCTTCTGTAAAAGAAATTGCTAATATATCTAATGCATTAAGCGAGAACATCAGAGTACAGGTAGAGTCTATTGAACAGGCTGACGAGGGAATGAACAGAATTTCCGAAGTTGTACAGAGTAACTCTGCAACAGCAGAAGAAACCTCAGCAACCAGTGAAGAATTATCTGCACAGGCAATGAGTATGGATAGCTTGGTAGCAAGATTCCAGTTGAGAGAAGAATAATAAAACTTCCTTATACACAAGAACGGACTTTTCGTATTATCGAAGAGTTCGTTCTTTTTTTTTGAAAAAATTTTAGAAAAGTGCAACTATTTTAAATTAAGCTCCCTCTATATAGTATAACTAAATAATTTAAGCACATTGACGAGTGCTTAAGAATGGAGGAATATATGAAAAATATTATGAAAAAAATAGGACTTATTGCACTTTTTGCAATGGATATTGCATGTTTGCTTATACCGTGGTGGTATATGACAGGGTTTTTTACAATTATTATTATAGGAATGGGTATTGTTACCGACCATATTGTAAGAACAGTAGTTATAGCTATTATGTATGTAGTAAGTGTAATTTTTATGGAAAAGAAACCTAAAGTATTCTTCGTAACAGGACTTTTGAGTCTTACCATGTATCTGGCTGTTATATTCCATGAGTGGGGATTTAAAATGTCGAGAATGCCTGGACCATATGTTGCAGTAATACTGGTTATTGCCAATATCGTAGCTTTTGTATTGATATATGCATCAGAACTCAAGAAAAATTCTGATGAAAATATTACAGTTAAAAAGATAGCTTCCATTGTAGGAGCTGTTGTTATGGCAGCAGTAATTGCAGTAGTAGTTACAACTGTTCAAAAGGCTGTGGAGGACAGCAAAAAGTCAGTGTCAGTAAGTAACAGTGATAATACAACGGTTCAGTCAGGAACAAGACCTCATAATCAGGAAATTGAAACTACAGAGCCGGAAGAAGAAAAAGAACCGGGATGGGTTATTACATACAAGGAATTAATAAAGGATAATACCTTTGAAGAACTTATAGATATACCTTTTAGTTATTCAATGGTTGCTTTTGATAAAGGTGGAGTTGTAAAGGGATTTTTCTTATATGATATAGATAAAGATGAGATACCGGAGCTAATGGTTCAGAAAATAATGGATGAGTATACGGGAACTATGGTATATAAATATAATACTGAAACCAGTATAGTTGAAGTAAACGGAATTTATCTGGAAAATGTGGCAGGTGAATTGTTATATGGTGGTTATTCTGAGGATTATGAAAAAGAGGGCGGAAGCGGACTATTAATGTATAATCACTATCCGGCATTAGGATATAGAAAAGACAATGGACATATTGTTAAGTTCTATTGGAATGCTGGAAGCATGTCTGCAGGGATTGGTATTGCAGAATACGATGACAATAATAATCTTGTAAGCTCATACGAAGAAAGTTATTTTACAGGGGAAATGTATGATGTTGATAATCGTTTGGAAAAAGATGGTGATGAAGAGGCGTATAAGAAAATTATGGAGATGTATATCCCATTTATGTTTGTAGATATTACTCAGGAAAACATTGATAAATACATAGTGGAGAATTACAAGGAAACAGGTATGTATTCATATTCATTAGAAGATTGTGATAGAGCATATGGTTTTGAGTGAAATTATAAGATTGTTTTGGAAAAACGGACAAAATATAGGAATTAACATTGGAAAAACGGACAAATATACGGGAATAAATATTGGAAAAACGGACAAATTAATTGAAAAACCTTGAATAATTGGGGAAGTTATCAATACGTTCTTAGTGGTTCCTTATTAGGAGTAGATTTAAAGGATATACGTTCTGTACCGGTTGGATACATGGATATTGTTGAAATGTATCCTTTGGATTTTGAAGAATTTGCTATGGCGAACGGAGTTTCAGAGCGAGTAATCCGTACTTTGGAGAATGCCTTTTCTCAGGGAAAGGTAGTAGTTTCTTTAATTCATGATAAAATGATGGATTTGTTTCGA
>JAZQKW010000134.1:0-23712 GCA_045542375.1 Butyrivibrio sp. | reverse complement strand
GCTTGGCCTCCGACTTCCTCCTATTTTCATATAAAAATAGTATGGTTCAAATTTATTTTTTTATACTAAAAACTCCGGTCAAAAAACTGACCGGAGTTCATAATTTTTAATTATTAAATTAATATGAGCCTTCTGTTACTGAAGTTCGCCCATCATTCCACCCATCTGTGTCATAAGTTCAGAAATCATATCCATAACATTCTTAGCACCTGATGGTTCCTTAATTGATACAGCAGTACCGGTTGTAACATCTGCAGAAATCTCGATGCTTCCTTCACCTTCTGTTGGCTGCATCTTAACTGAGAAAGTATAACCATTAGCCTTATCAGTAGTCTTAACTTCTGTAATCATACCAATTTCTTCAAATTCCATCTCATCAGCAGCTTCTTCGATAGTCTCAATCATTTCATCTACTGTTGCTTCGATATCTTCTTTATTAATTTCCATTTCTGAAGTATCCACTGATGCCATTAACTGTTCCTTAAGCTGTTCCTTAGTAACCATTCCGGCATACATCTCAGCCATCATTTCAGCCACGCTGTCAACGATGCCTTCAATCATCTTCTCTGTATCAACTGAAGTTGCTGATGTATATGAGAAATCAACCCAAGCATCTCTGTTATCCTTCATTGCCTTAGCAATAGCACTCATTGCAGCCTTATAGTCATCTGCTGTTTCGAGCTTATATGTAGTTGAATCACCTTCAACCTTTGCCAATGATGACATTTCATTCTTAATTGAAGCAATTAATTTATCCTGTAATGTTGTGTCAATCTTAACTGCATCTGACATACCAGGCATTTCAAGATAAATCCATTCTGAATCAAACATTGAAGTAATAGATTCAATGTCAAATCCATTTAATCCTGCCATACCTTCCATGTCTTCCACATCAGGTGTAGTAAGCTTCATAGATGTAACTGATTCTACAACAGTCATAATCTCTTCTACATTAACATATACCTTATCTTTAACAATTGTTAAAACCTCATCAAAGTTAAGGTCAATTTTCTCACCTTCTGCACTAACTGAGCCGTTAACACTCATTGTAGATGCTCCGTTAACACCCTTAAGTGTTAATGTAACGTCTGCAGACATACCTTCTATTCCGTCAGCCTTAATTGTAATTGTCTGTACTACACTTGCTGATGGATCACTGTTATCGTTGCTCTCCTTATTAGCCTTCTTAGAACAACCTGTTACCATTGCGAATACCATAACCATAGCTAAAAGCATCGCGAAAATTCTTTTCATTTTCATTTTTCATAGTCCTCCTAAAAAAAATTTACATATATCCATATGCTGAGCACATTTTATCACATTCATTTTTTTTGTCAAGAAGAACTATTGAAAATATATAATAAATATTGTAAAATAACACAAAACCATTTTCGGAGGAAAATATGAGACATTTACTTAGTCCACTGGATTTTTCGGTTAGTGAATTAGACGAGCTTTTTGACATTGCTTATGATATTTCCTTAAATCCTGAGAAGTATTCAGACGTATGCAGGGGCAAGAAGTTAGCTACTTTATTTTATGAACCAAGTACCCGTACCAGACTCAGTTTTGAAGCTGCCATGCTTAATCTTGGCGGGTCTGTTCTGGGTTTTTCAGAAGCAACATCAAGTTCTGCCGCTAAGGGTGAAAGTGTTTCTGATACAATCAGAGTCATCTCCTGCTATGCAGACATATGTGCAATGAGACATCCTAAGGAAGGTGCTCCATTAGTAGCCGCAATTAATTCCGGCATCCCTGTTATTAATGCAGGCGACGGAGGGCATCAGCATCCTACGCAGACTCTTACAGACCTTATGACCATCAAATCCTTAACCGGTAAGCTTGGCAATATAACCATCGGACTTTGCGGAGATTTAAAATTTGGTCGTACCGTTCATTCCTTAATTAATTCTCTTGTAAGATATGAAGGTATTAAGTTTGTACTTATTTCTCCTAAGGAACTTCGTGTTCCTGATTATATAAGAGATGATGTTATAAGAGCCAATAATGTTGAATTTGTTGAGCTTGAGAATCTTGAAGATGCCATGCCTGAATTAGATGTATTATATATGACAAGAATCCAGCGTGAACGTTTCTTCAATGAAGAAGAATACATGCGAATGAAAGGTTTCTACATATTAGACAATGCTAAGATGAAACTCGCCAAGAAGGACATGCTTGTACTCCACCCTCTTCCACGTGTGAATGAAATATCCGTAGAAGTTGACAAGGATCCAAGAGCTGCTTATTTTAAACAGGCACAATATGGTGTATATGTCAGAATGGCACTTATAATGAAATTATTGGAGGTGAATGTTCCATGTTAAATGTTGGCAAAATAGAGAACGGCGTAGTTATTGACCATATCGCAGCCGGAAAGAGCATGGATATCTACCGCTATCTCGGCTTAGGCGAGCATGACAGCTGTGTTGCAATTATCAAGAATGCCAAGAGCAATGCAATGGGCAGAAAGGACATCATCAAGATTGATGGCGGACTTGAGAATATAGACCTTAATCTCTTAGGTTTTGTAGATACCAATATTACTGTTAACGTTATCAAGGACGGTAAAATTGTTGAAAAGAAACAACTCACTCTCCCTAAAGTGGTTACCAACATTATTCGTTGCAAGAATCCAAGATGTATAACACAGATTGAGCAGGAATTAGATCAGGTATTCTACCTTACTGATAAGGAGAGACATACATATCGCTGTAAGTATTGCGAAGAGAAATATTAGAAATTATAACAATAGGTCTTCTATGAAACATATTCATAGAAGACCCTTTCTATTTTAACCCCTGACTGCTATTCCATTTCATCAATAACTTTTTTCATATCATCAACAGATACATTCCAGCCATTAACCTCGTATAAAACACCATCATGAATAAATACCGCAGTTAGTCCAATATTAATTTCTGCCTTCTCTCCGGATGTATACACTACCACCTTTGAGTCAAGTTTTTCAGATTCGTATTCCTCCACCAGTTTCTTATTCGGTTCAGCAGTCCATCCTTTTTTAAAAATCCGTACATACTTTTCGTCTGCTCCTTCATTTAAAACCGATATACCCATTCTTACATATCCATTTTCCCCTATGTGTAGCCAGTCACCAAGCCACAAACACACACAGCCGAGCGTTCCATCTTCATTTAATTCCATACAATAAAACACTTCGTCTGAAGCGACATTTTTATGTTCCAATAAATCTAATCCTAAAGCCTCCTGTGCTTTTCCTATGGTTGTATTAGCTCCTCCGTCATCATCAAGTATTGCAGATTCCGGAATTTTTTTGAATATTGAGTCAGAACTAATAATAGATTCTGTTCCATCTTCAAACTTAAGCGTGGTTTTCCATTCGCTAAATATGGTTTCTGCCAAAGCATGCACAGAAGGTCCCACCAGGATTCCTATTATACAACATCCCACTGCAATCGCTGCTGCAAGTTTAGTTCTTATATATTTCACTGTTTTACCGCTTCTTCCTTTAACCTGTGCCTGTCTGATAACTCTACTGTTAAGCTCCGCAGTTGGCTTAGAAACCTCTGACTCATATGCTTCTGACAATACTTGATTAATATCATACTTCATAACCCATTTCCTCCAATTCTTTTCTTATTCTTTCACGCGCATTAGATAATCTGCTTAATACTGTTCCTTTAGGAATATGCAATATTTTACCGATTTCCTCCGTTGATAATGATTCAGAATAAAACAGTAATACAACAACTCGTTGTTTTTCAGGCAACCCGGCAACTAATAACCTGACTTTATCGGTTAACTCCTTATGAATATAGTCTTCCAATATATCACTACCATCCGTAGTTACCGACTCAATATAATCAGAATAATCCGTCTCCGGTAAAATATCATTTCTACGCTTTTTCTTTCTAAATTGATTTCTCCAGATATTTATTGCAATTCCAATGAGATAGCTTTTACAATTGCCACTACGGTTCAGTCTGTGGCTTAACTGAACTGCTTTTAAAAAGGTTTCCTGATAAAGCTCATCAGCCAATTCCTTATTAGAAGTTAAATGATAACAATATCGATATAAATCATCCCCATATTCATATACTAATTCCTCAATTTCTTTTACTAACATAGCTTTTCTTGTCCTTTCACTATAATATTGTCGTTAATAATTATCTGATTCATAAAAAAGCTATAAAAAATGATGTAACTCCAAAAAGTTATACTTTTGAAGTCACATCATTGTAGAAAACTTACATATCAGCAGGCCTGTAAGCCGGGTTATGTCGTGAATGATCATCTATCTAGACCTGCCGTTACCGACAGGCTCAAGCAACCTACCTGAAGCTGGCGGGCCACGTAAAGCGCTTCTGTTTGGTCTTGCTTCGAATGGGGTTTACATATGCCCTCTGTGTTACCACCGAGGCGGTAGTCTCTTAAACTGCCCTTCCACCCTTACCGGTATTAACCGGCGGTATATTTCTGTTGCACTATCCTTGGAGTCACCTCCACCGGACGTTATCCGGCATCCTGCCCTGTGAAGCCCGGACTTTCCTCACCCGTATAAATACGGCCGCGATCATTTAGCCTACTGATAAATTTTTATACATTAAAACAGCTTCCACCGATAAATTCTCTTGTTATAGAATTAATCGGAATTACCTCAGGACATATTCCAATGAAGTAATCGAGGAATTTAAGAAGTCTCTTAGCTTCCGGATATTCCGGTTCTCCCGGTCTGATTCCAAAAAGCAAAGGTTCCGCATACTGTTTCAGTACTGCTAATTCATATATTAATGCTGAGTTGAACATAACATCAGCTTCTTCCTGAAATGGAAAAATATTAAGTTCCTCTCCCTTTCTTACCGAACCCCACATTGCTATTGTATTCTTAGCGGAAGTTCCTCTGGTTCTTGCATCCCTTACCATTCTTCTCAGCAGTCTTCCGTCTGTTGTAGGAATTCTGTTATGTTCATCAATATTAAGCTGAGTCAAAGCACTAAGATATATCTTAAATTTACTTTCTTTTGGAAGAGAATGTGAAAGTCTGTCATTAAGACCATGAATTCCTTCAATTACAAGTACATCATTCTCCTGAAGAGACATCTTTGTGCCTGTCTGTTCACGTTTTCCGGTCTTAAAATTAAATATAGGAATCTCTACTTCTTTTCCTTCAAGAAGATTTACCATATCTTCATTAAATTTGTCAATATCAAGTGCTTCAAGACATTCAAAATTATATTTACCATTTTCATCAAGAGGTGTATTTTCTCTGTTAACAAAATAATTATCAAGAGAAATCTGATGTGGTATAAGTCCATGAGCCTTAAGCTGAATAGAGAGTCTCAGTGAAGTGGTAGTCTTTCCTGACGAAGACGGTCCCGCAATCATAACAAACTTCTTGCTTCTGTCGGCTGCAATCATACCTGCTATTTCTGCAAGTTTCTTTTCCTGTAAAGCCTCCTGAACAAGAATAAGTTCATTCAATTTACCTTCTGAAATAACTCTGTTAAGGTCTCCTACTGTTTCAACCTGTAGCATTTCGCACCATTCAGAAGACTCCTTAAGAACCTTAAACAACTTATGCTGTGGTGCAAATTCAGGAACAACCTTAGGCTCCGATGTTCTTGGGAACTGAATAACAAGCCCATCGTCATATCTGTATAATTCAAAATACTTAATATATCCTGTAGATGGAACCATGTATCCGTAAAAATAGTCTTTAAATCCATCAAGGTCATATATGTTCACATATGAACTGCGTCTGTATGAAAACAATTCCTCTTTATCATACATTCCGTATTTTGCAAACATATCGACTGCAGCATCTGTTCCTATACTATATTTATTAATCGGAAGATCCTGACTGACTATTTCTTTCATTCTGCATCTTATCTTATCAATAAGCTCATCTGTTATCTTCTCCGTACCCTTTAAAGTACAGTAATAACCTTTACTAAGAGAAAATTCAACCTTAAACTTGTTAATGTTCTCTCTTGGAACAATATCATACACTGCTTTCAAAAGTATAAGTGTAGCACTTCTCTTATATGTAAGTGCTCCGTCCGGATGAGCGGTAGTTATAAATTCAACAGCACTATCCTCATCTACGGTTTTACTAAGCTCACACAATTTACCATTAATCTTGGCAAGTACAATATCATCCTTGTAATCCTTTTGATTCGCCATGGCGAGTTCTTTAAGTAATATTTTTCCCATAAGCAACACCCCGTTGTTTATATAAATTTTTGAGGATTATTAATATCCATACATATTATTTCTATGTCTTCTGTATTATTTTTAAGATAATCACTTATCTTTTCAATAAAAATATGTTCCGTACCATAGTGCCCCGCGTCAATAATATTAATACCTTCAGCAACTGCATCAATTCCGTAATGATAGGAAATATCACCGGATATAAGAACCCCCGCTCCCTTTGCAATTGCATTTTGAATTTCGTCCTTGCCTGACCCCGGACATATTGCTATCCTTGACACATTATCATACTCGTTACCATATAATATAACTCTGTCAAGTCCAAAGCATTCCTTAACATGTTCACACAACTCTCTCACATTATACGAACGGTCAAGGGTTCCAACACGACCTATTCCTTCACCATCTATAACTTCGCTTAACACTTCCGTATCAGACAGCCCCAATCTGTCTGCCGCAGCATCAGCCATTCCCATACAGTCATAATTGGTATGCATACAGTAGCAGTTAATTCTGTTCTCGATTAATGTAAGAATTCTTCTGCCAATAATATCATCTTCATTAATCTTCTTAATACCCTTAAAAATCAAAGGATGATGGGCAACTATCATATCCACACCTGCAGATACTGCATATTCCACTGATTTATCATCAATATCAAGGGTCACAAGAATCTTCTTAATTGTATTGTCAGCTCTCCCGATATGCATTCCTACATTATCCCAGCTAAGGGCATAGTAAGTAGGACTTTGTTGTTCCAATAATTCTGCTACTTCTCTAGCTTTCATACATATCAATTCCTTTTTGAATAATTTCTAATTCTTTCAGCACTTCTGCATATCTTGAGGCATTATTAACAGGCGAAATAGCGGATAAAATAGTCTTTCTCTTAGATTGTTCTTTATTAAGATAATCTAAGAGCACTTTATCTTTTCTTTCTAAAAGAATTGTTCCAAACCACTCATATGTATCGTTCTCAATAACCATCTTACCGATAACTGCTTTAATGATAAAATAATATTTACCTTCATCATATATTATCTGTTCATCAACAATCTTAAATCCATTATCTGCAAGAAATCTTCTTACAAGATTAACATCTGAATGAGGTGAAAGAATTAATTCTTCTGTAGCCTTAGCAATCTCCATTCCATTACCAAGAATCCTGTTAATAAGTATTCCACCCATTCCGGCAATTACAATGGAATCCGCTTCACCTTTATTAAGTTTCTCAATGCCATCAGAAAGACGAAGCTCCACTCTGTCATTAACATTATATCTGGCAACATTCTCTTCTGCTTTTTTTAAAGGTCCGGCATTAACATCCATTGCATATGCATATGGACAATTGCGCTCCGTCACCATATATATAGGTATATACCCATGGTCCGTACCAATATCTGCCACCTTGTAATTGTCAGAAATCATTGATGCAACCGCTTTTAATCTCTTAGATATATTCATTATTCAAGATAATCCCTTAACTTACGACTTCTACTTGGGTGACGTAATTTTCTTAAAGCCTTAGCTTCAATCTGTCTGATACGTTCCCTCGTTACATTAAACACTTTACCAACTTCTTCAAGTGTTCTTGCTCTTCCATCATCAAGACCAAATCTTAACTTAAGTACCTTCTGTTCTCTGTCAGTAAGAGTTGAAAGCACCTCATTAAGCTGTTCCTTAAGAAGTGTAAACGCTGCAGCTTCAGCAGGAACAGGTACATTATCATCCTGAATAAAATCTCCAAGATGGCTGTCTTCCTCTTCACCGATTGGTGTCTCAAGTGATACCGGCTCCTGTGAAATCTTAAGAATCTCTCTTACTCTTTCTACAGGAATATCCATAACCTCAGCTATTTCCTGTGGTGATGGTTCACGTCCAAGTTCCTGAAGAAGCTGACGTGATACGCGGATTAATTTATTAATTGTCTCAACCATATGAACCGGAATTCTTATGGTTCTTGCCTGATCTGCAATAGCTCTTGTTATTGCCTGTCTGATCCACCATGTTGCATATGTTGAAAACTTATAGCCTTTATGATAATCAAACTTCTCTACAGCCTTAATAAGACCAAGATTACCTTCCTGAATAAGGTCAAGGAATAACATGCCCCTTCCTACATATCTCTTGGCAATACTAACTACAAGACGAAGGTTGGCTTCTGCAAGACGCTTCTTAGCCGATTCATCACCTATTTCCATTCTTTTGGCAAGATCAATTTCTTCGTCAGCTGACAGAAGTGGCACCTTACCAATTTCCTTAAGGTACATTCTTACAGGATCTTCTATACTGACTCCATCAGGTACGGAAAGATCAATATTCTCAACATCAATCTCTTCATCATCAAGAATAACCTCATCTTCATCAACATCATCCATATCAGTTGTACGAAGTGTATCAACGTTATTAGCTTCAAGAAATTCAAAAATCTTGTCCATCTGTTCATGTCCAAGTTCCATGTCAGCAAACAAATCCATAATCTCCTGATGCTCTAATACGTTTTTCTTCTTCTTCGCTAATGCAAGTAAATCCTTTAATCTCTCATTAAACTTGTCTATCATGTTCTCTTCCATTTATAAGACCATCCTTCTATTGTAAATTTTACCCTTAAACAAGGGAAATATGCAGACTTGTAAGTTTTGACTGTTCCTTAAATATATTCTGCAATTCATTTAAGTCCGTTGCTGTCCTGCTCCTGTATTCAAGACTACTTCGCTTGACATTAATTACCGCATCATTTAATGCTCTTTCCTTATCTCTTATGTCAGCTGTCTCATCCACAAGATTAGTGTTCAGTATTTTAGAAATTTCATTATGATTCTCATCACCATGAAAATAATTAAGTATTGTTGCAGGATTAAAAGTACCATTCTCTATCTGAGAAAACATTATCTCTGCAACCCTTTTATATATATCAACCGTAAAATCATCTACGGATATATAAGCTTTTATCTTAGAATAGATTGAAATATCATCAGCAATCCATGTAAGTAGCGTTCTCTGTGACTTGTTAACTGCATTATCCTTTTCTGCAGGCTTAATACTCTTCTTAGGTGTATCCTGTACCCCAACCGCTGTTGCAGCATACTTTGCTGTTAACTTTCTCAATGAATCAGCACTGATAAAATATCGTCCGGCGACTGATACCGTATAGCTGTCTCTCTCCAGTTCTTCACTAAAGGATGCAAGTTTCTTAGCAATCTCATTATAAAACGCCGTCTTTCCTGCCGGGTCCTCCATATCATATCCACGCTCAAGAATTTTGATTTCATACATAAATCCATTCTCTGCGTTGTCTATTCTCTCCTGGAACTTATCAGCACCTTCATTTTTAATAAATTCATCAGCATCCTTATATGGTTCCATATTAATGACTTTACACCTTAATCCGGCATTCTTAAATATTCCAATAGCCCTAAGCGCTGCTTTAACTCCGGGGCCGTCACTGTCATAGCATATAAGAACATCATTAACATATCTTTTAATAAGGCCAGCCTGTCCTTCTGTAAGAGCTGTTCCCAAGGATGCAACTGCCTGATTAAAACCAGCCTGATGCATGGAAATTACATCCATATATCCTTCGCAGATAATTATGTTGTTCTTACGTGAATTCTTGGCAATATTAAGACCATATAGGTTACGTCCTTTGTCAAAAACAACCGTTTCAGGTGAATTCAGATACTTAGGTTCTCCGTCTCCCATCACTCTTCCACCAAATCCAATAACTTTATTATTGGTATTGATTATAGGAAACATAACCCTGTTCCGGAATCTGTCATATACGCCTCTGTCATCATATATAAATAATCCGGTTTCTTTCAGTACATCATCCGTGTATCCCTTGTTCTTCATGTATTTGTAAAGAGAATCACTTTTAATTCCTGAAACACCCAACCCAAATGCTGTTATGGTTTCTTCCTTAAGCTGTCTTCTGTCAAAATACTTTCTTGCATTGTTCCCAGTGTCGGTTCCTAGTATATAATGAAAGTATCTGGCCGCCTCTTTATTGATATCAAGCACAGTATTCTTCAAATCCATCTTGCGCTTAGCCTCAGGACTTTCTTCAAATGCCGGCAGTTCAACACCAGCTCTGTCAGCTAACTGCTTTGCCGCTTCTGAAAACGTCATGCTGTCGTATTTCATCAGAAAAGAAAAAACATTCCCTCCTTCTCCGCATCCAAAACAGAAAAACATCTGTTTATGTGGTGAAACAGAAAAAGAAGGGGACTTCTCATTATGAAAAGGACATAGTCCAAAATATGACCCGCCTTTTTTTTGTAGTTTTATGTATGAGGAAATTACATCAACAATGTCATTTCTCGACCTTATCTCCTCAACCAAATCATCCGGAATATACATCTATACCTCGTTAATTCTTCCATGATACTGGAATAAATATTTTCTTAAATATATTAACTGCATACTGATCACTCATGCCTGCTATGTAATCACATATCGCTCTTTCCTTGCTCTCCCCATGATTAGCTTCAATAATCCTGAAGGACTCAGGCACTTCTTCATAGTGAGCCGTAAAATAGCAGTACATCTCTTCAAGCATCTTGCTTGCTTTACTCTCTTCGCTCTTAGCAGCAGGATTAAGATACACGCTATTAAACATGAATCTTCTGAGTTCAGTCATTGCATAACTCACATTATCTGACATACAGATATCATCCTTGCCCATACTTTCGTATATAATGTCATGGATAAGTGTATTCAGTCTTTCCTTCGTGGAATGCCCAAGTATATTGGTATACTCTGAAGGAAGGTCCTCTTCTCTTAATATTCTGCCTCTTATAGCATCATCAATATCATGATTAATATATGCAATTTTATCAGAAAGACGTATTATCTTTCCTTCAAGAGTTGATGGATGTCCATCTGTTCTGTGATTAAGAATACCATCTTTAACTTCTTTGGAAAGGTTAAGCCCAAGTCCATCCTTCTCAAGAAATTCCACAACTCGAATGCTCTGTTCATAATGTCTGAATCCAAAAGGACACAATTCATTAAGAATTCTCTCACCACAATGTCCAAAAGGAGTATGTCCCAAATCATGTCCAAGTGCTATTGCCTCTGTAAGATCTTCATTAAGTCTCAAAGCCCTTGCAATGGTTCTTCCTATCTGGGCAACCTCAAGCGTATGTGTAAGTCTTGTTCTGTAATGGTCACCTTCAGGAGCCAGAAATACCTGCGTCTTATGCTTAAGTCTTCTAAAGGACTTGCAGTGAAGTATCCTGTCTCTGTCTCTCTGATATATTGTTCTAATATCACATTCTGTTTCCGGCATATCTCTGCCTGCAGACTCTGATGAAAGCATTGCATACTTACTAAGCTGCTGCTTTTCCCATTCTTCCTGCGTCTGTCTTATGTTCATCAAACATCACCCTTTTTTATTATTCCGATGTTTTTAAAAAAATCCTTTATTTTTTATTTAAAATTTCAATAGCCATAATATATCCTTTTAATCCCTGTCCCACAATCTGTCCGTCACATACCGGCTCAGTTACAGATATATGTCTGAACTCTTCCCTTGCATTAACATCAGATATGTGCACTTCTATTTTAGGAATACCCGAAAGTGACGCAAGTGCGTCCCTTATGGCATAGCTGTAATGGGTATATGCACCGGGATTAATTACAATGCCTTCTGTGCCGTTAAAATACGCCTCCTGAAGCTTATCGATTATGGCACCTTCGTGATTGCTCTGGTAGCATTCAACCTCAATATTGTTATCCCTGCAATATTCTTCTATAAGGTTAACCAGATAGCTATAGTCCTCATTTCCGTATATACTTTTTTCTCTTATTCCTAAAAAATTAAGATTAGGTCCGTTAATTACCAGTATTTTCATATTTCCATACCTTCCATTATTTCTGTTGCAATCTGTTCAAAATCCTTATCGTCCGTACACACAATAATATCTGCCAATGCTTCGTATGTACTTTCCCTCTGTTCCATAAGACTTACTATCCGGTCTCGGAGATTACCGTCTTGCAGTAACGGTCTCTTATTATCTCCTGTCAGTCTCTTTTCCAAGGTATCCACTTCTGCCTTCAGGTATACTACAAAACCAAGTTCCCGAAGTATTTCCCTGTTAACCTCCCTCATTGGAAGTCCGCCACCAACGGAAATTACGTACTTTCTATTCCTTGATAACAGCTCTCTGATACAATTCGTCTCCATCTCTCTGAAGACTGCTTCACCATCTTCACTAAATATCTGACTGATTTTTCTTCCCTGCTGCTTCTCAATAAGCCAGTCCGTATCTATATGCTTAACATCGTTTTTCCCTGAAAGGAATCTTCCCACTGATGACTTGCCTGAGCCCATAAAGCCTATCAGAATAATATTCTTATTCATCCCTTCATCTCCTTCTGTAAAAGTTCGTATACTTCTCTTACCATTTCCTCAGGTACCTTCACATCATTCCACAATTCAAAGCCTGCAATTCCCTGGTACAAAAGCATCTTCAGCCCATTATAGGCATTAGCCCCCGCCATTCTGCATTTTCTCATAAACAATGTATCTTCCGGATTAAAAATTATGTCTACTCCGGCTTCAACATATTCATAAAATTCACTATCCATTATGGCAGCCTTTTCTGTGTCCGGGTATAATCCAACACTTGTAGTCTGTATTACAGGATATTTTCCTGCCGGAATATTTCTGTATTCATCAAGTGAAAGCGGCACCCCTATCGCTCCAAAATAAGAATTGATTTCTCCTGCAAGTGCTTCTGCATTATCTCTATTACGGTTAAGTATATATATTCTCTTAGCACCCTTATCTCCACATAAATAAGCTATCGCCTTAGCAGCGCCTCCTGCTCCAAGAATAATAACCTCTCTGTCTTTTATAATAATATTTTCTTCATCCAACTGTCTGCCAAGACCTATAATATCCGTATTATACCCTTTATATCCATTGCCTGTTCTTACAAGAGTATTAACGGCTCCAATCTTTTCTGCAAGCGGATCAATTTCTGCAAGATATTCAATAACATCACATTTATATGGAACCGTAATATTAAGTCCCAAAAAATCAAGCGCATCCGCACCTCTTATGGCATCCCCCAACCTTCCATTTTCAACCTTATAGGCTGTATACACCATATTAATTCCCATCATCTTCGCTAATGTGTTGTGAATAAATGGTGACTTGGAATGTCCCACAGGATTCCCTAACAGGCAGCATGTCTTAGTTGTTGCGTTCATGTATCTTCGCCTCTTTTCTTAATTTCTTCTTATAAAAGAAAAGTACTATCTTTTCTAATTTTCGTTTCAAAACAATCTGTATCTCTTCCTTAGGATGAATCGGTTTAACAAGAATCGATGGTATTCCGGTTCTGTTGGCTCCGTATACGTCAGTAAATATCTGGTCCCCGATAAAATATGTTGTCGTAACATCAGTATTCATAAGTTCCATAGCCTTACGATAATTCTTTCTTGATGGCTTCTTGGCATCATATACATACTTAGAGTTAACAAGGTCAGCAAAGGGCTTAACACGAGGTTCCTTATTATTAGATATAATACATGTATCAAATCCAATTGCTCTTAACCTGTCAAATAATTTAACCGCCTCATCTGTTGCCGGTTCACCATGTGGAACAAGGGTATTATCAACATCATAAATAAGTCCTCGTATGCCCTTCTCATACAAGCCTTCATAATCAACACTATATGCTGAATCAATATATAATACGGGATAAAATTTCTTAAACATAACAGACTCCTTATTAGAAAAGTATTCCCCGGTCAGGAATAATGCCTCACCGGGGATTATCAATTACTGCAAAAATTTCTTCAATTCATTCATGAATGTATTAACATCTTTAAATTCTCTGTATACAGATGCAAATCTTACATATGCAACAGCATCTATATCCTTCAACTTGTCCATAACCATCTCACCAATCTGAGAAGTTGATATCTCCCTGACATCCATATTGTATATACCGGTCTCAATCTCATCTACTATCTTAGTAATTGTATCAACAGATACCGGTCTCTTATGGCATGATCTTAATATTCCGTCTCTTAACTTATTACGGTCAAAAGGTTCTCTGTTATTATCCTTCTTAACTACAACAAGTGTAATTGTCTCAACCTTCTCATACGTTGTAAATCTCTTACCGCACTTATCACACATTCTTCGTCTGCGAATTGCATTATTCTCTTCCGCAGGTCTTGAATCTATAACTCTGGTGTTCTCTACACCACAAAATGGACATCTCATCTTGTGACCTCCTAATCATACTGTAACAATTATACCAATTTCATATAATTTTGCAAAGTACTTTTTCTTCACACACGTTAACCAAAATAACGTCCGGACCTATTTTACATATACAATCATAAGGTATTATGTATTCATTCTCTCTTCCAAGGAATCCAAAGACCTTACATGGACCTGGAACAATTATTGCATTAAGCTTTCCCGTGTACACATCAATATCCACATCTGTAACAAAACCGAGTATTTTACAATCACATGAATTAATTACCTCTTTATTCTTCAAATCACATATACGCATAATTCCCCACCGAAATAATTTTATATATTATTATATTCAAAAAGGAGGATATTGCATCCTCCTTCTGATTAATAATCTTCTAATGTCTTATCTGTATATATAAGTCCGTATAATTTCTCAATGTAGTAGCTGAAATCAATACCAATGTGAGACTGACCATTAACTGTAATATACTTAAAATCCTCATCCGGTAATCCCCAAGATACTATTTCATACTCAAACATATCCGGAAGTATTGAAAGAATCTCAATAAATTCCTCATACGGAATACTTGTAGTAACCTCAGGAAGGAATGAATCAAGCAACTTAAGTACTGTTCCCGCATCCACGGTCTTAATCTTATTAAATACTATATTCATTACCTTTCTCTGTCTCTCAGTACGACTGAAGTCGGCATTACCAACATATCGGAATCTTGAGTAAGCAAGTACCTGCTTACCGTTAAGGTGCTGATATGAGCCATCTGCTATTGAAAGATAATCAGAAAACTCATCATCACCGAGCAAAAGATTATTGGCATGAATATACTGGTTACACCAATACAATTCCTCTTCCTGTACATCAACGTCTATTCCGCCCAAAATATCAATAACATTAATAAATGAGTAGAAATCCACCATTACATACTGGTCAATATCAAGGGAAAAATTCTTCTCTATCGTATCAAAAAGCAGATTAACTCCACCATATGCATAAGAAGCATTAATCTTATCCCAATATTCCTTATGTGGAATATATACATACAAATCTCTAAGGAATGAAGTTACTACTATTTTCTTAGTTGTATTATTAATAGATACCAACATCATAGTATCTGAACGTCCGTAATCTCCCGGAGTTCTTGAATCCGAACCAACTAAAAGAATATTATATACATCCTGAGTCTCAATCTTATCTATTCCGTGTTGCTTCAACGCATCCATTGCAGCCTGCTTATATTCATCAAGCTCATCAGCTGATGTGTCAGGACGTGTAGTCTCTGGTTCCGTAGGAACAAGATCCTCTATAAATTGTCCTGTAGTTTCATGAATCACATAATCCTTATCCAATGGTTCAACATTGAGTTTCTTATAAAAATGGCTGATTACCAAATAACACACCAACAGTCCTACAAGAATTACTCCTGATACAACTGAAAAAAGAATAATTGGTAATCGACTCTTCTTCTTAGCCATAATGTACCTCTCTTATCTTTTGTTTGTAACCTTACTATATATTATATTTATAAAAAATACAACTTACATTTTTGTTAATTTCAGTTAGTACAAATGTAATTTTTTAATTTTTCAAGTGCTTTCTTCTCAATTCTGCTTACATAGCTTCTGCTTATCCCCATTTCTGCTGCTAATTCTCTCTGTGTTATTTCATCCCTACCCATTAAGCCATACCTGTTAATTATTATATCCTGTTCCCTGCTATTAAGAACATTCATAATTCCCCTGTACAGTTTATCAACATCCTGTTTTAAAATAAAGCTTTCCAGAAAATCTTTTTCTCCTGTATCAATAACATCTATTATGTTAATCTCGTTTCCTTCTTTGTCTGTTCCAATTGTTTCCTGCAAGGATATATCCTTATTCTTTTTCTTTTCTCCCCTTAATGCCATCAATAATTCATTGTCAATGCATTTGGCGGCATAGGTTGCCAACCGATTCCCTTTTCCCGGATTAAAGGTCTTTACAGCTTTAATCAATCCAATTGTTCCAATTGAAATATATTCTTCTACATCTTTTTCCTCAAAATTATAATGTTTGACCATATGTGCTACAAGTCTCATGTTTCTCAAAATCAGAATATCCCCTGCCTCTTCATCACCATCTCTGTATCTTTTCAGATATTCCTGCTCCTCATTCGCTGTAAGTGGTTTGTCAAAAGTCTTCAACGGTCTTATCCTGATTTTCACATTTATATAGTTTATGTCATAAAAATACGCTTTGTGCATGACCTACACAAAGCGTATTAACTACTCTTCTTTTCTTCTTAAAATATCATATTTGTCCAATGGAGTTCCCAAATCAATATATAATTTCTGTTTTGGATGAGGAGCACTCTCCATTGCATTGCCATTTTCGTCAGTAATTCCCTGTACAATAACCTCAATGTTTCTGCCGTCAGGCTTCATTACTTCAATGGTCTCACCCACCAAGAACTTGTTACGCTGTTCTATTGTATACTTTCCGTCTTCAATATCAACAATACCAAGATATGTGTATTCCTTAACATATGTGTTAGAATCATATATCTGTGTATTTTCATCCGGCTTATTAAAGAAAAATCCTGTAGTATACTGTCTGTACGTGCATTTTGCAATTTCAGACTTGTAAAAAGGAATATTCTTACGATACAACTCAGGATCCTTATTGTAATCGTCAATTGCCATTCTGTATGTTCTTGCAACAGTGGCAACATAAAGGGCTGTTTTCATTCTGCCTTCAATCTTAAAGCTGTCAATTCCAGCCTCAATAAGTTCAGGAATATGCTCAATCATGCATAAATCCTTGGAATTAAAGATATATGTGCCTCTTTCATTTTCATAAACCGGCATATATTCACCAGGTCTTGACTCCTCAACAACATAATATTTCCATCTGCAAGGATGAGTACAGGCACCCCTGTTAGCATCTCTTCCTGCCATAAAGCACGAAAGAAGACATCTTCCGGAATATGATATACACATTGCCCCATGAATAAAGGTCTCTATTTCAAAATCCTCCGGAATATTATCTCTGATTTCTTTTATTTCTTTCAAAGAAAGCTCTCTGGCTGTTACAACTCTTGTGGCACCCATCTGTCTCCAGAAATTAAATGTTCCATAGTTGGTATTGTTCGCCTGAGTACTTACATGAATGTCTATATTAGGAACAACCTCTTTAGCAATGGCAAAAAGACCCGGATCTGATATGATAAGGGCATCAGGATGTACTTTTTCATTAAGTTCAATAAAATAGTCTCTTGCACCATTTAAATCATAATTATGTGCAAGTATATTAGCAGTGACATACACTTTTACATTATGTTCATGTGCAAACTGCACACCCTCTGCCATCTCATCTATTGTAAAATTCTTAGCTTTAGCTCTCAGACCAAAAGCTTCTCCGCCGATATATACAGCATCTGCTCCAAAAATAACCGCTGTCTTTAACACCTCAAGAGAACTTGCGGGTATTAATAATTCTGTTTTTCTCATTATAGCCACCTATTTTCTAATACTAATGGTTATGCCATCTCCTATTGGAACAATGGATGTAGTAAGCTCATCCGAATGTGTTACCACGTAGAGATATTCACGCATACGTTCATATATTGTTCTGTTTCTTCTTGTAACCGCATACCTTGATTCGATAATGTCACCTTCCTGAAGTACATTATCGGTAATTAATATACCGTCTTTATCAAGTAATCTTATAACATCAGGCAGGATTGTTATATACTGGGCTTTTGCAGCATCCATAAAAATAAAATCATAAGGACCTGTAAGTGTCTTTAAGACTTCCAATGCATCCCCTTCAATAAGTGTTATTTTATTCTCCATTCCTGCTCTGACAAAATTCTGTCTGGCAATAGGTATTCTTACATCATAATTTTCAATGGTTGTAATTCTGGTGTCATCACCTGTATTCTCACCCATAAGCACCGCCGAATAACCTACTGCTGTACCAATCTCAAGAATATTAAGAGGCTTCTTCATAGACAAAACAACCTTGAGGAAGGATGCCATTTCCTTTCTTATTATAGGCACCATATCTCTTCTTGCCTCTTCTTCAATTGACATACATACAGGGCTGTCCCCTGTATCAAACGAATTGATAAATGAGACAACCCTTTCATTAACAATATTATTCATCCTTGCCCTCCGTTTCAATCTCCGGTGAAATAATCTGCATTATCTCAGTGGGCTTCATTGATGTGTTAAGAGTGTATATTCCCGGAACAATACTCTTAGAATAATCTGAAAGCTTCAATTGTACGGTAAACAACAGCTTATTATCTATAAGTCCGTTTTCTTCGAGAATCTCAGCAACATCACTGTTACTTGCATCCTCAGGTATCAATATTGCCACATCATATCCTTTTCCTTCTGCATCCATACCCTTTTCATCAAATATTGCTACGCCAAAGGAAAATGCCTGTCGTCCAAAAAAATACAAAAAAACAATTGCAAGAGCAAATACACATGTCCTTACTGAAACAGACAGTATTGTAGCTGCCAATTTCTTAGTCTCCATACTAATGCACCTCACTTATTTTAAGAAGTCACTGTCAAATTCTATAGCAGAGATAAGCTTATAATTAATTCCCTGCATAAGTCTTGTAATTCCTACCTCAGAATCAAGAAACTCATTAACTAACGGATTTAATCTTGCATTTCTTGAAAAATTATATATGTTATGATATTCCTCGTATGACATCTTGCCATTCATTCCATTCTGTACCATGAAATTGTTGCGACGCAGAATATTTACCTGATTATATAATTCTTCATTCTGCTTAATTCTCTCAAGACAGTCATGATAATGCTTAAACTCTTCACTATTGCGTATCGCTTCGCAAAGCTGCTTGGTTAATCTGTCTGTTTCTTTATTGTCATCTAAAAGTACTTCTTCATACATTTTTTATGAAACCTCCATAATTATAGGCAGAATCATAGGTGTTCTCTTCATCTTCTTCCAAATGTAGTCACCAAGACTGTCCTTAATTATTCCTTTAATCTTACCCCAGTCATAAACATTATTATCTATACATTTCATAACAGCCTCATATACAACATTGGTTGCATCATCAATAAGCATCTCATTCTCTCTTACATATACAAAGCCTCTTGTGATTATATCAGGCCCTGCAAGCAGCTGATTTGAATATCTGTCCAATGTCAGTACAACTATTACAATACCATTTTCTGAAAGTATCTGTCTATCCCTTAATACAATATTACCAACATCTCCCACTCCAAGTCCGTCAACCATAAGTGCCCCGCATGGCACAGTACCGGTCACTTCACCTTTTTCCTTTGATAATTCAAGTACATCACCTGATGAGAGAATAAAAATATTATCCTTGTCAATTCCCATACCCTCTGCAAGTTCGGCATGAACCATAAGGTGTCTGTATTCTCCGTGTACCGGAACAGCATACTGAGGTTTAAGAAGCGTATACATCATCTTAATCTCTTCCTGCGATGCATGCCCTGATACATGTGTATCCTGGAATATAACCTTGGCACCCTTCATCGAGAGTTCGTTAATTACCTTAGCTACTGATTTCTCATTGCCCGGAATCGGTGTTGCACTTACAATTACAACATCCCCCGGCTTAATTGTAACCTTTCTGTGAATAGACGCAGCCATTCTTGAAAGCGCAGCCATGGACTCTCCCTGACTTCCCGTAGTAATGATGGTAACCTGATCATCCGGATATTTCTTAATCTCTTCAGTATCTATTAATGTTCCTTCAGGAATTGAAATATACCCCAATTCTCCTGCAACATTAATAATATTGACCATACTTCTTCCTTCTACAGCAACCTTTCTGCCATGTGCACAGGAAGCATTAATAATCTGCTGAACTCTGTCTACATTAGATGCAAAAGTTGCAACGATTATTCTTTTGTCCTTATTGTCATCAAATATTGTCTCAAAAGTCTTGCTGACTGTCTTCTCAGACATTGTATATCCCGGTCTCATTACATTGGTACTGTCACAAAGCATGGCAAGCACGCCTTTTTTACCAAGTTCACCCATTCTCTGCAGGTCAATTGCTTCTCCTGATACCGGTGTATAATCCACCTTGAAATCTCCTGTATGGAATATTACTCCGGCAGGAGTATGAATGGCAAGTGCTGCCGAATCAGCAATACTATGATTGGTTCTTATAAATTCTACTCTGAAATCACCAAGTACAATATTCTGTCCGTATGTTACAGTCTTTCTCTTAGTTGTTCCAAGTAAATTATGTTCTCTTAACTTAGTTTCAATAATACCCATTGTAAGCTTAGTAGCATAAATAGGCTTATTAACATCTTTAATTACATATGGGAATGCTCCAATATGATCCTCATGTCCGTGTGTAACCACGAAACCTTTTATTTTCTCTTCGTTCTCTTTCAAAAATGTAACATCAGGAATTACAAGGTCAATTCCAAGCATGTCATCATTAGGGAAAGACAAACCACAATCCACAACAATAATACTGTCCCCGTACATGAAGGCAGTCATATTCATTCCGATCTGTTCAAGACCTCCTAAAGGAATAATCTTAACACTTCCGGTCTCTATATTTTTAGCCAACTCTTAACCTCCTAAATAATGTCCGTATCTTCATCAATTAATTCAGAAAATACTTTAGCAAGTGCATCCAATTCGTTCTCATCATCAACAAATTCATACATTGCTTCTGTATCATTTTCTGAAGAATCGTCACGTAAAATATATGCTTCTGCCTCGTCATCTTCTGATTCCGCAACAAGAAGATATGTCTTACCTTCGATTTTCGTCTCTTCTAAAACATATAATTCAATCTGTTCTCCGTCTTCACCTGTAATTACAATCTTTTCCATATAATATGCCTTTCTATTTTGATAAGCTGTCGAGATATCCCTGCAAAATAAGGCTTGCAGCAATCATATCAACGTAGTCCTTTCTGTTCTCTCTCCGTATTCCGGCTTCAATCATAGCCTGGTCAGCTGCTACTGTGGTAAGTCTCTCATCCCACATAACAACCTCAAGTCCCGTTCTTCTCTCTAAAGAAGCCTTAAACTCCATAGTCTTATCTACTCGTTCTCCCATTGTATTATTCATGTTCTTAGGCAGACCAAGTACAATACGCTCTGCATTGTATTCCTTAACTAACTCTTCAATCCTTGCAAGAGTCTGTCTGAGCTTGTTCTCATCCTTGCGTCTGATAATCTCAACGCCTTGTGCCGTAATCATTAAAGGATCACTTACAGCAACACCAACTGTCCTGCTTCCAAAATCAAGTCCTAATATTCTCATATTATAATCCTTTAACATCAATATAGTTCTTCATCATCTCTTCAACAAGCTCGTCTCTCTCCACCTTCATAATAAGGCTTCTGGCATTACGATAGCTTGTTATGTAGGTAGGGTCTCCTGACATAATATACCCTACTATCTGGTTAACCGGATTATATCCCTTATCCACAAGTGCATGGTACACCTCTCGTATAATGTCAGATACCTGAGGTGTATTATCAGGCTGTACTTTAAAGTATTGTGTTTTGTTCATTTCTTCCATTAAACTTCACGTCCTTTTCTTCCTAATGCATATAATAATATAAAAATTAAATTTCGGCAACACCAATTACCATATCTTTTATATGTGAGTCTGTAATTTTTACATTAATTATACTGTTAGGTACATACTTATCCATATTATTTTCCAGTGCAACTCGCACATAAGTATCAGTAAAACCTATAATATACTGCTTTCCGTCAATTAACTGATTCTCTTCAAGCAATACTTTAACAGTTCTTCCTATGTAACTGTTTCTGTAGGCTTCAGTAAGTCTGCTGTCCATTTCCAGCAAAATATTACTTCTTACAGTCTTAACATCTTCCGGAATCTGATTAGGCATTCTGTCTGCCACAGTTCCTTTTCTTCTTGAATATTTAAATATGTGCATTTCATAAAAACGTATATCTTCAAGAAATCTTTCTGTGTCAGCAAATTCCTCTTCTGTCTCTCCCGGAAATCCAACTATTACATCAGTTGTAATTGCAGGATTATCAAAATATCTTCTCAGTATATCGACACAATTTCTAAATTCTTCAACCGTGTACCTTCTATTCATACGTTTAAGTGTATCGTTACATCCACTTTGAAGAGACAGATGAAAATGTGCACATACCTTATGACATTTAGAAAGTCTTTCCGTAAATTCTTCAGTAACAATCATAGGTTCAAGGGAGCCCAGTCTTATTCTTTCAATGCCACCTATACCATTAATTTTTTCTATAATATCAATAAGTGTTATACCATCTTCCGGACAATCAAGACCATACGAAGAAAGATGGATACCTGTAAGTACTACTTCCTTGCATCCTGATTCTGCAATCCTTAAAATCTCTTCAATAACATCCTCTTCATTACGGCTTCTTATTCTGCCTCTGACATAAGGTATTATACAATAGGAACAAAATCTGTTGCATCCATCCTGTATTTTAACGTATGCCCTAGTATGCTCAGAAGGACCATTAATCTTCATCTCGTCAAAATTACATACTTTAGCAATATCCTCTTTGCCATCTGCTTCCATATGATTATAATAAGCCTCTATAATATCTAAAAGTCTGCTTTTCTCGTTATTTCCGATTATTATGTCAATGTCATCATCAAACATATCCTTTGCGGCTTCCACATAACATCCGGTTGCTACTATAATCGCATCTTTATTTAATTTTCTTGCTTTATGAATCATCTGACGGGATTTTCTGTCAGCCATATTGGTAACACTGCATGTATTAATTATGTATATATCAGCAGCTTCATTACCAAAAGAAACTATATCATATCCGGCATCTTCCATCATCTGTTGCATAGCCTGAGTTTCATAAGAATTCACTTTACAACCCAAATTATGTAGTGCACATTTTTTCATATTTGTTAAATCTCCCTTACTTATTGCTATTTTTTTGTGCAATTTAACTCATTGACATATTCTTCCTTTGATTATACTATAACAGTAACAATTTAATTGTTATCAACTTGTAGGAGGTATTTAGAATGAAAACAGTTGAGATTTCATTAAATTCAATCGAAAAGGTTAAATCATTTGTAAACGAAATTGCTAAATTCGATACAGATTTTGATTTGGTATCAGGCAGATACGTAATTGACGCTAAGTCAATCATGGGTATCTACAGTCTTGATTTATCTAAGACAATTAGCCTTAATATCCACTCTGATGATTGTGACTCTATTTTAGAGACATTAACTCAGTATATGGTATAATCATTGAATA
>JAZQKW010000133.1:0-10983 GCA_045542375.1 Butyrivibrio sp. | reverse complement strand
TAACATACAATCCTTTTACTGATGTTGATATAAACACTAATGGTTGTAAACCTCAAAGCAAGAAAAATTCAACAAGCAGAGTTTATCTTCCAAATGAAAAGGAAGAGCTTTTCAAAGTACTGAACAGCTACATTGACACCTACCCTCAGAGAACGGATGGATATGCAATCTTTTTACTTTTCAAACTGGGATTAAGAATAGGTGAGCTTGTGGCTCTTAAATGGTCTGACATTGACTACTCAACCAATGAGTTACACATTCACAGAATGGAATCAATGGTCAATGGAACTGACGAAAAGCTGATACCAGCTGTTGTTGAATACACCAAAAGGAAAAGTCCATATGGAGACAGATTTCTTCCGCTTGGAGATTATGAGATATTGCTATTCCAGAAAATTAAACAAATCAATTATTTAAACAATTATTCGGATGATGACTTTATTTTTTGCAATGATAACGGAAGAATTCTATCCCGTTCCATTGATAAACGAATAAGAAAATGTTGTGTTAAAGCTGGCATAGAAGTCAAATCAGCACACGACATCCGTAGAACTGTTGCGTCTGAAATGTTCAAACAAGGTGTTCCAGTTGTTATCATTAAACAATATTTAGGTCATTCGGACATAAAAACAACTTATGAATACATATTGGACAACAATCAGAGAAACGAAACTCATAATATCATAATAAAATCGCTATCCGATATGAACGGACTCAAGCGGACTCAAACTCCACAAAATACAAAAGTCCGGAATCCAGCATAATTGCTCGGATTCCGGACAAAAAAATAGAGCGCGAGACGGGGATCGAACCCGCGACCTTCTCCTTGGCAAGGAGACGCTATACCACTAAGCCACTCGCGCATATCCGTCAGCCTCTTGCTGACGCAATTGATAATATATCACATTGTTAATTAACTGTCAATTATTTTTCCAAAAAATTATCCAAGATTACCTGATACATTTTCTGCACTGACGGAACATTTCTACTAGGTCCATAACAGGCAACGCCTATAACTCTGTACTCATCAGGACGTATAGGATATATATCCACTTCCGCGTTACATGCATCGATAGTCATTTTTGGCAGAATACACACCCCAAATCCTGACTGAACCATAGTAAGAATTGACAAATCGTCTACAACATGAATCGTAGACTGAGCCTCAAAACCATATTTTTCAAAGAGCATCTGACTGTCAGCATCACAGTTTTCTGAAGGCTGTACATACTCATATCCTTTTAATTCATCTATACTTATGTAATCCTTATGTCTGGTCTTAAAACCCTTTGGCACAACAGCCATAAGTCTGTCATGATACAGCGGTTCAATAGGAATATTTCCTGCACTGGAAACTGATAAAAATCCAATATCAACGGTGCCATTCTCAATCCACTCTACAATATCTGCATATGCTCCCTGATATAATTCAAGTTCAATGCCCGGATACTGACGCTTAAATTCAGCTACAAGCCTCGGTATCCAGCAGGTACACACACTATTAAAGCACCCCAGCCTTACAACACCTCTGGTCATCCCCTTAATCTCGCCAACTACCTGATTAAGCGAAGCTTCACATGCCAGAAGCTGTTTCACATAAGGTATCAGGGTCTCCGCATCCGAAGTAAGAGAGATTCTGTTCTTCTTTCTGTTAAAAAGAGGGAAACCAAGTTCTTCCTCCATTCCGCTTATACAATGGCTTATGGCAGACGGTGTAAGGTTAAGTAATTCCGCTGCTTTTCTATAATTCATCTGTTCCACAACAGTCATAAAAACCTTATAGGATAAAAGAGTCATAGCGTCCTCCTTTGTTGAATTATTTTCATCATTACAATGAAAATAATGAATTTTACTAATTATAGGTTTTAGTGTATCATATAATTACAAAAGAAACAACGCAAATGTGCTTGAGCAACACATTTACGTTCTCGACAAATTGTTTCTATCTCCTGATTAAGCCGGAATGTCAACGACATTCCGGCTTATTATTTCTTTTATGCTACTTCAAACTGACTGTTATATAATTCTGCGTAGAATCCATTTTGTGCTAAAAGCTCCTCATGATTTCCACTTTCAACAATATCGCCATCTCTCATTACAAGAATAACGTCCGCATTTTTGATAGTTGAAAGTCTGTGTGCAATTACAAATGATGTTCTACCCTTCATAAGTTCATCCATTGCATTTTGAATAATTATTTCCGTTCTCGTGTCAACTGAACTGGTTGCCTCATCAAGGATAAGCATAGGTTTATCCGCTATCATTGCTCTGGCAATGGTAAGCTGCTGTTTCTGTCCCTGTGAAAGGTTAAGAGTATCATTAAGGACTGTATCATATCCCTGAGGCAGAGTTCTGATAAAATGATGTAAGCCAACTGCCTTGCAGGCACTACGCATTTTTTCCTCATCGGCATTTTCTGCACAGTATACAAGATTCTCTCTAAGAGTTCCCTCAAAAAGCCATGTGTCCTGTAACACCATGCAAAACATACCGTGAACGTCCTCACGTTTCATATCCTTTGTTGATACACCATCAATCTTAATGCATCCACTGTTAATTTCATGGAAACGCATAAGAAGATTCACAAGTGTTGTTTTTCCGGCACCGGTAGGACCTACAATCGCAATCTTTTGTCCCGGCTCTATTTGTGCTGAGAAATCATTGATAATTATTCTGTCAGAATCCTCATACCCAAAATGAACATGCTCAAATTCAACTTTACCCTTAACGTCATTAACCTCCACAGTTTTATCACTCTCATCTTCCATCTCTTCAGCTTCAAGAAATTCAAAAACTCGCTCCCCTGCGGCCGCTGCCGACTGCATTGCCTGCATACCCTGCGCAATCTGTGAAAGGGGTTGGGTAAAAAATCTTACATACATAATGAAAGCAACTATAACACCAAAAGAAATCTTACCATTAATTGTCAACAGTGCACCAACGATACACACTGCAACGTATCCAAGATTTCCAATAAATGTCATAATAGGCATCATAAGTCCTGAAAGACACTGAGCTTTAAACCCGCTGTTTCTAAGCTGTTCATTCATCTCACCGAATTTGCGTCCGGCTTCCTTTTCTCCGTTATACGCCTTTACAACCGTATGTCCCGAATACATTTCTTCAATGTATCCATTAATTTCACCCAGATTTTTCTGCTGCATAAAGAAATATCTCTGAGATTTGCCCATAATAAGTCCCATAAATACAAAGCCTATAACAGATGCCACAATTGCAGTAACTGTCATCAAAAAATTGGTTTTAATCATCATAATAAGCGAACCAATCAAAAGGACTACTGCTGATACCAAATTACCAACGCTCATATTAAGAGACTGTCCAATAGAATCCACATCATTAGTCACTCTTGAAAGCACATCACCGGTAGTTGTTTTATTATAGTATGAAATCGGAAGCCTGTTAATCTTTCCAGATATATTCTCTCTGAGATTCTTAGTCACCTTTTGTGTAACAGACGCCATAATAAGGTTCTGAATAAGTGAAAGTACCATTCCCGAACCATAGAACACCACAAGTGTAATACACACCTTAAATACTGCATCCATATCAATTTCAGTCATTATTCCTGCAGAAATAATATCTGTCAGTTCTTTTAATTTATCCGGTCCGATAAGATTAAGAACTGTCGCAATTACTGCACAGGCAAGAGCAACAAGGACAAAAGAAAAATACATTTTGTTGCTGCCAATAAGTTTTTTCCATGTTCCAACGAGATCTTTTGATTTTTCACCAGGACCCATACCACGTCCGTGTCCCATAGGTCTTCTTGGAGGAGTCATTTTCTTATTATCTTCCATTTTCCAGTTCCTCCTTTGACAATTGTGAATATGCAATCTGCCTGTATACATCGCAGTTCTTCATTAATTCGTCGTGACGTCCCATACCTGCCACATGACCATCATCAAGAACAATTATACAGTCTGCATCCCTTATAGTTCCTATACGCTGTGCTACAATAACCTTGGTTGCATCTTTACACTGCTCATTAAGAGCCTTACGAAGAAGCCTGTCAGTCTTGTAATCCAATGCTGAAAAAGAATCATCAAAAATAAGTATTTCCGAGTCCCTATATACTGCTCTGGCAATTGATACTCTCTGCTTCTGTCCACCGGACAGGTTGGCACCACCCTGAGATACATATGAATTGCCGCCATCTTCTTTTTTATCAACAAATTCCTGTGCCTGCGCCGTCGCTATGGCACTGTTAAATTTATCCTCGGATACTTCATTACAGCCGTTATCACCATAAGTAACATTGGACTTGATTGTTCCACCAAATAAAATCGCCTTTTGCGAAACATAACCTATGTGATTTCGCAAATCCGTCAGCTTGTAATCCTTTACATTAACCCCATTAACAAGTACCTCTCCCTCAGTAGCATCATAAAATCTTGGAATAAGATTAATAAGAGTACTCTTTCCACAACCGGTAGACCCTATTACGGCAACGGTATCACCCTTTGATGCTTTAAAACTAATATCCTGAAGCACATAATCCTCAGCATCCGGATATTTAAAACATACATTCTTAAATTCTATTTCTCCCTTGATATCATTATCTGTAATTTCCCCATCCCCGTCTGTTATTTTAGTCGCTGTATCCAGCACTTCATTAATACGTTTTGCAGATACAGATGCTCTTGGCAAAATAATGAGAATAACAACCAACATCATAAATGACATTACAACCTGTACCGCATATGAAATAAACACAACCATATCAGAAAAAAGCCCGAATCTCTCCACTACCGGTGCATTGTTAATAATAATCGCACCAATCCAATATATGGCAAGAGAAAGCCCGTTCATCACAAGCTGTATACCCGGCATCATAAATGACATAGTTCTTGATGCAAACAGATGCGTATCCGTAAGTTCCTTGTTAGCTGTTTCAAACTTTGCTTCCTGATATCGTTCTGCATTATATGCTCTTACTACCTTGATACCAGTAATATTTTCTCTGGTAACTCTGTTAATATCGTCTGTCAATCGCTGTAACTTTTTAAACTTTGGCAGTGCAATAAGTACACATATTAAAACAATCATAAGTAAAACAACAACTGCCACACCTGTAGCTATTGTCCAATTAAGATTTTTGTCAGCTATTTTACATATTGCCCATACAGCCATTATAGGGGATTTCACAATTACCTGAAGACCCATAATAATAAACATCTGCACCTGTGTTACGTCGTTAGTTGAACGTGTAATAAGGCTTGCTGTAGAGAATTTTCCGATTTCCTCCATCGAAAAACTCTGTACTCTGTTAAACAGTCTGTTTCTGAGTGTTGCCGCAAAATTAGAACCCACTCCTGCTGCAAATACAGACACAACCACCGACGAAACAAGACTTCCAAATGCGCATAAAAGCATCTTGCCTCCGGCAGCCACAACATCCTTAATATCACTGCCCGGTGTCTGAACAAGCATTGTTACCTCCGACATATAATCAGGCATTTTAAGGTCAAGCCATACCTGAAGTACAATGAATCCAACGCTAACTGCCAGACACAACCAGTCTTTTCTGGACAAATTCTTAAACAAGCGTACCATTCTGATAAATCCTCCGTATATAAATCTGTATGATAATATATCATATTATCAATTAAATAATCATTAAATTTTTCTAAATTATGTAAATATTTCTTCAATCCACAAAGTGGTCTGCTGTTTCGTAATGTGGATAATAAAACAACATATCACTTTGTGGATTGAAGAAATATCACTATTCAGTTGACTCCCCTGCAAATTTCATTGTAAAATAGTACTACTTACATGTTTAGGAGGGTAATATGGGTTTACACGAATCGGGAGAAATGTATTTGGAGACAATCTATGTTTTATCTAAGGAAAAAGGAACTGTACGGGCAATGGACGTGGCAGCTCACATGAGTTATTCCAAGCCAAGTGTCAGTCGTGCCGTTCATCTCTTAGAGGACAAGGGATATATAGAAGTCAGTAAAGAAGGATTAATTACACTTACGGAGGCAGGACTGACAATAGCACATAAGATATATGAGCGACACACCATCCTCACAAGCCTTCTTATTAAATTAGGTGTACAGGAGTCCACGGCTCTTGAAGATGCCTGCAAGCTTGAACATGCAATAAGTGACGAATCCTTTAATGCAATTAAGAAATATATGGCTGAACAAGGTATATTACAAGACCTTTAGACATAGAAGAACCCACAGATATCTGTGGGTTCTCGTATGTTATATCCTTATGTTCTGCTTCTAAAATATTTCTTCTCATTAAATTCAGCCTTAGACTTCAGGCAATCCTTAATCTCTTTCTCGTATTTAATGAACTCGTCAACAAGCTCCGGATCAAAATTAGTTCCTCTTCCTGAAGCAATAATATCCATCGACTTCTGATGACTGTATGGCTTCTTATATGAACGCTCTGAAGTAAGCGCATCATATACATCCACTATACTCATTATTCTTGCAACCAATGGAATCTGCTTGCCCTTAAGGCCCTCTGGATAACCTGAGCCATCCCATTTCTCATGGTGATATCTTGCTATCTGCTCAGCAACTCGTCCGAATTCCTTGTCGGTAATACCATCTGTAATGTGTAAGAACAGATCTCCACCAATAACCGAATGCTGCTTCATTCTCTCAAACTCAGTTCCGTTAAGAGATGAATCCTTACGAAGAACCGCATCCTCAATGGCAATCTTACCTACATCATGAAGTGGTGCCGAACGTATTGCTTTCTTAACCATAGTAGGTGTAAGCACATCTGAATATTTAGGTATTGTCATAAGATGCTTAATAAATGCCTCAAAATAAATAGCAGTATTCTTAAGATGTCCTCCGGTAATACCATCTCTTGACTCTACAAGTCCGGCAAAGCTTGAACTGATAAGGTCGTACATCTGCTCTATTTCTTCAATCTTCTTAGCTACCATTGCTTCAAGGTCATGCTCATAGTCCGAAAGAGCAATATGTGTCGCTATTCTTCTCTTCATAATCTCAGGTACAAAAGGCTTGGTAATACAATCCACAATGCCCTTCTTAAATCCCTCAATCTCAACCTCAGGACTTGTATCACCTGTAAGGAAAATAACAGGTATCGTCTTATATTCTTCTGTTTCCTTTAAAATCCTAAGTAGCTCGAATCCATCATTTTCAGGCATCACAACATCAAGAAGAATCAGAGACGGAGTCTCCTCCTTTAATTTCTCCAATGCTTCCTTAACGGAATATGCCTCCCTTAAGTCGTACAATTCATCAAGCACTGAATGTGCAAGCTTGTGATTAAATTCAATATCGTCAACCATAAGTATAGAATGATCTTTCATATGTCATCCTCCTGTATTAAAAAGAATGTTCCCTTATACCGTACATATTCTCATTGTATCGTTATCGATGCCTACACAAGACGAAAGTATAACAATAATCTTCTCGCCTTTCTTAACCACTCTGCTCTCTCTCGCCTTAGCAATTGCATATTCTACAAAAGAATCTGCCGATGTAAGGTCCTCTGCGTCAATCGGCGTAACACCCCATGTAAGATTAAGCTGTCTTCTTCCTACCGATTCAATAGTTGCTGCAATAACCGGACATTCCGGATGAAAATAAGATAAAATCCTAGCCGTATTACCTGTTCTTGTCATTACAACTATTGCCTGTGCATCCAGATATTCTGCCGCACTGTGTGCTGAAGCACATACCGCAACTCTGATATTATGCTCAAGAGCATACTTGTCTGCATTAAATGCAGTATTATAATCAATGGAATTCTCTGTATTAACAGCAATATTAACCATAGTCTTGACTGCTTCAATAGGGTACTTACCTGCTGCCGATTCGCCCGAAAGCATTATTACGGATGTTCCATCATATATAGCATTCGCCACGTCTGAAACCTCCGCTCTTGTCGGTCTTGGATTCTGAGTCATTGACTCAAGCATCTGCGTTGCAGTAACAACTATCTTACCCTTCTTGTTACACTGGTCAATAATATATTTCTGAATAGGCGGAATCTTCTCAAACGCAATTTCAACACCAAGGTCACCTCTGGCAACCATGATTCCGTCACTAAGTTCAAGAATCTCATCAAAATTCTTAATTCCCTGATTATTCTCTATCTTACTGATTATCTTGATATATTCTCCACCATTATCCTTCATGAACTTACGAAGTCGTCTGACATCATCAGCAGTTCTTACAAAAGATGCCGCAACAAAATCAACACCTATCTCTATTCCAAATAAAAGGTCAGCCTTGTCCGCTTCACTGATATACGGCATCGGAATGTCCACATTAGGTACGTTAATACTCTTGTGATTACTTACCTTACCGCCATTAATTACTGTACAGATTATTCTGCTGCCCTTAACTGCTGCCACCTTAAGTTCTATCTTACCGTCATCTATAAGAATCTTGGTACCAACCTGCACACTCTTAGCCAATCTGTCATACGAAAGTCCAATACGTGTATTATCTCCAAGTGTCTCTGTATCAGTATCAAGTACAAATTCCTGTCCCTTAACAAGTTCGGCACTTCCTCCTACAAAATCCTTAAGTCTGATTTCCGGACCCTTGGTATCGAGAAGTACCGGTATTGAAACATTAAGCTCTTCACTAATTCTTCTTACCCTGTCAAATCTTACCTTCTGTTCTTCATGTGTTCCGTGTGAGAAATTAAGTCTTGCACAATCCATTCCGGCCTGAATAAGCTGTGTTATCTTCTTGTCGTCGTCAACTGCAGGACCTAATGTACATATAATCTTCGTTTTACGCATAACATTTCTCCTAATATCTACTCTTCTAATATTCTATCAAAAAATAAGCTCTTAGCATATAGTTTTTTTAAATTTTTTTAATTTTTTCAAAATAAAGAGCGGTGACAATGTGCCACCACTCTTGTTCTAATTATTTATCTTGCTGTTAATCACGACTCTTTTCCTGATTACCTGTATCTTCCTTTAAATCCCTGCTATATGCAACAACATTAATCATCGGCAGCAAAACGCTTCCGGTTAATAAAGTCTGAGAAGATGTACTTTGCACAAATCCTCTCGCTATAGAGTAAAGAGCTGTTATGCCATTGACTTCTAACATATTTTTAAAAATCTCATCACCCATTTGAGACGGAGCACTGAAACAACCTTCAATAGACATCTCCAAGTTGTATTTTTTCTTATTTTCAGAAATAGCAACTTTGATATTCAAAATTACTGTTCCTGATAAAATTTCTCCCCCTTCCATCGTTTCAACATCGCCAATTAAATGAGATATGTCAATTTTTCTTTTCACATTCTTCCCATTGTTCATTGTATAAAAATCATTTTTAATTTTAATACTTTTAATAGTACTGCCTATTATTTGAAAATCTGATAAATACTTATTATTCATAAACAACTCCTTACGCTGCCACAAACGGAATCACATTCCCTTTTGCTACCCATTTCTGATTAGTTGACACATTATCATAATCATTGTTAACGCAGTTAGCCATATACTCGCTTTCCGGTTTAAATTCAATATCAAAAGTAGTGTTGAGTTTCTCTGATATGTGAGAAATTGTTTCAATGGTAAAATTATACTCTGCACTTTCCCACTTTGACACCATTGCCTGTGTCACTCCCATTTTCTTAGCAAACTCCTTTTGCGTCATATTTGCATCCTGTCTGTATTTGAGAATAAACATTGAAATCTTTGCAATAACTTTAGCTGCATACACATCACTCTTTGATAGATATTCTGATAAAAAATCAAACATTTCATTGTTTCTGTCTGCCATAATAAAACCTCCTAATTATCATCACGTCGTTCCATTGCTATTGGAACATGCTTAGCATACGATGTATCTCCTTTTCCTGATTTTTCAAAAAACATATGTAAAAAATACTTCTTGTTCGATTTTCTTGAAAACAACAATCGGTAGTTCTTGTTATTGGTATCTATGTGTAAAGAATACATATTCCCGTATTCCTTAAGGTGTTCCAACCATTTCGTACCGTAATCTCTATCACCTAATTCTATTATAGCACTCAATTTATTAATTAATGTCTTAATAATCTTCTTCTCCTGTCCTGACTTGGTAACCAGTTCAACGAAGTCATCATAGAACTTAGGATGAAATTCGAATGTGTTTACAAACATTTTTTCCAAAAGTGTTTTAATATCTATATTATCCATGTCTCACCTTCTTTATACTAATTATATAACCTATAAGTTATATTTTCAACACTTTTTCGAAATATTTTACCTAATATAAAAAACAGAAAGCAGTGTCATAACAACACTGCTTCCATTAGTATACACTTTTTTTAAATTGTTAATCTATTACGCTCTTTCTCCTTGATATAATTACTACACCCACAAGGCCCAATCCGATTACAAATAATATCCACAAATGAACATTTCCACCATCACCTGCATCCGGAGAACCTGTTACTGATGATTTCTTAATTGTGATTTCGGTGCTTGCCTCTCCATCATTCCATACCATATCAATGGTATAAGTGTCTGCAGGCAGCGTATCAAGGTATTCTTTTTTCAAAGTAACAGCACCATTTTCTTCTATCGTATAATTACTGCTGTCTATGAACTCTCCATTAATTCTAATACCTACGAAATCTTCATCATCACCTGAGCCTGTAATTGTGATTCCCTCATCACTATCCACTGTCCACTCACTGTCATTACCGTCTGTTATTTCGTATTCCGATTCCTTGTCTTCCGGTTCAGTATCCTCCGGCTCTGTCTCTTCCGGTTCCTTGTCCTCCGGTTCTGTTTCTTCCGGTTCTGTTTCTTCCGGTTCAGTATCATCTGCACTGACTGTAATGGTAATGGTTGTTGTCAGCGATACATTATTGGAATCGATACCCTCCGGACAGGTCACTGTACCTTTTAATACAACTGTCTGTTCTGTTAGTATATCCGGGTCATAGCTTCCGCTTACCGGATTCGTTGTATCCCACTCAACATCAGCCTCAGTATAGGT
>JAZQKW010000132.1:0-9072 GCA_045542375.1 Butyrivibrio sp. | reverse complement strand
CTGTATGGATGTGGGGTTAGCTCAAACAAAGTATATTTAGAAATTTGTAGACAAATTGCAGACAGCGTAGAGATAGCGTGTATTTTCCTTTCATTTTACTGGGTTTTCACGACGGGGGAAAGTTCGACTCCCGTCTCGCGCTCTATTTTTTTGTCCGGAAATCAAGCAATTATGCTGGATTCCGGACTTTTGTATTTTGTGGAGTTTGAGTTCGCTTGAGTCCGTTCATATCGGAAAGCAATTTTATTCTAATTAGTAAATAACTGAGTCCAATAGATTCTTGTGAATATACATAATAGTTGATATATGTGGTGGTTATTATCTTGAGACCATATTTATAAAAGGAAACTTATGAGTTCAGAGAGAATTCTGTTGTGGTTTCAATAACATTTACTAGGGCAGTAAGAAGGATTTGGACATATAGTCCCAAATTGACCAAAATATGTCCAAAAATCAAGAAATTATTTTTTGCCCCTCACAGTTTGGACATATAGCCTCAAATTGACCAAAATATGTCCAATCGAAATCAGCAACATAAGCAAGTACTTACGTAAAAATTCCTTGATACAGAGAATATAATATGTTAAACTATTGTAGACTATGGGGATTGTGTAATTCCCAAACTATAAAGCAAGGAGAATGTGCGATATGGAACAGTATAAGAAAGAGTTTATCGAATTTATGGTAGACTGTAAGGTATTGAAATTTGGAGATTTTGTTACTAAGAGTGGAAGAAAGACACCTTTTTTCATCAATACAGGATTTTACAGAACAGGCTCACAGTTAAAGAAGCTTGGTGAGTACTATGCAGAAGCGATTAATCAGAAATACGGAACAGATTTTGATATTTTGTTTGGACCTGCATATAAGGGAATTCCACTTTCTGTAACAGCGACAATCGCACTTAATGATAAGTATGGAGCAGATATTGGATACTGCTCTAATAGAAAAGAAGTTAAGGACCACGGAGATACAGGAATTCTTCTTGGAAGCCCTATTATGGATGGCGACAAGATTGTTATTATCGAAGATGTAACAACAGCCGGAACATCTATTAATGAGACTCTTCCAATCCTTAAGGCGCAGGGCAATGTTAATGTAGAGGGGCTTGTAGTATCTGTAGACAGAATGGAAAGAGGACAGGGAAGCAAGAGTGCTCTTGCAGAGATAGAAGAGAATTACGGAATTAAGACTACTGCAATTGTAACAATGGCAGAAGTGGTTGAACACCTGTATAATAAGCCATACAAGGGAGAAATCATCATTGATGATACTTTAAAGGCAGCAATAGATGCTTATTATGAGCAATATGGAGTTAAATAGACTGAGAGGACATAGTCAGGATGTCAAAGCGTAAGTACAAGTTTACCAATAAAAAGCATAGCGTTGGTGGTGTTTTATCCACATTGATGGCATTGGCTGCCATTGGAATGATAGTGGTATCAATTGTGATATCCTTTAGGGCAAGAGGCGAAGGAGGAGCCGAGGTTGGAACCTTGTCTTTAATGGCCCTCGTGTTTTCGGTGTTTGGACTTGTAATGGGGTTGTTGAGCTATAGGGAGACAGACAGATACTATTCTTTTTCCTTTATTGGAAGTCTTATGAATGGTATCGTTACAATATTGTTAATTATGTTATTATTAGTAGGAATCTAAGGAGGAAATCACAATGGCAAAAGTAGGAATTGTAATGGGAAGTGACTCAGACCTTCCGGTTATGAGTAAGGCGGCAGAGATGCTTGAAAAGTTTGGTATTGACTATGAACTTACAGTAATTTCAGCACATCGTATGCCGGATGTATTTTTTGATTATGCCAAAACAGCAGAAGAAAAAGGTTTTAAGGTTATCATCGCAGGAGCAGGTGGAGCAGCACATCTTCCGGGAATGTGTGCAGCGATTTTTCCAATGCCTGTAATCGGTATTCCGATTCATACCAAGACACTTTCAGGAGTGGATTCCCTTTATTCTATCGTACAGATGCCAAGTGGAATTCCGGTTGCAACAGTAGCAATTGATGGTGGTGCTAATGCAGGAATTCTTGCAGCCAAGATTCTTGCAGCATCTGATGAGGAACTTCTTAATAAGATTAAAGCATATAAGGATGAATTAAAAGATGGCGTAATGAAGAAGAAAGAACGCATCGAAAATATTGGATACAAGAAATACATGGAGGAAAAGTAAAATGGATTACAAGAAAGCCGGAGTTGATATTGAAGCAGGATACAAGTCAGTTGAGTTAATGAAGGAACATGTTAAGTCAACAATGAGACCTGAGGTTCTCGGAGGAATTGGAGGATTTTCAGGAGCATTCTCTATGAAAGCAATTAAGGATATGGAGAATCCGGTTCTTTTATCAGGAACAGACGGATGTGGAACTAAGGTTAAGCTTGCTTTTATTATGGATAAGCATGACACAATTGGTATTGATTGTGTTGCTATGTGCGTTAATGACGTAGCCTGTGCAGGTGGTGAACCTTGATTTTTCCTTGATTATATTGCATGTGGAAAGAATGAACCTGAGAAGATTGCGACAATCGTAAAGGGTGTTGCAGAAGGATGTAAATTATCAGGATGTGCACTTGTAGGTGGAGAGACTGCCGAGCATCCGGGACTTATGCCTGAGGATGAATATGACCTTGCAGGATTTTCAGTAGGTGTAGTTGACGAAAAGGACCTTATTACAGGAAAAGACATCAAGGCAGGAGATACACTTGTAGCTATTAAGTCATCAGGTGTTCACAGCAATGGTTTCTCACTTGTAAGAAAGGTATTTGAAATGACTAAGGAGTCATTGGATACATATTATGAAGAGCTTGGTACAACACTTGGTGAGGCATTACTTGCTCCAACAATTATCTATGTTAAGGCTCTTAAGTCAGTTAAGGATGCAGGAGTAAGAATTAAAGGCTGTAGTCACATTACAGGTGGTGGATTCTATGAGAATATTCCAAGAATGCTTCCTGACGGAGTAGCGGCTGAGGTACATAAGGATAGCTATGAAGTTCCTGCACTTTTCAAATTAATGGCTGCTAAGGGTAATATTGATGAGCAGATGATGTACAACACATTTAATATGGGTGTTGGTATGATTCTTGCAGTAGACCCTGCAGATGCAGACAAGACAATCGAAGCAATTAAGGCAGCAGGAGAAGAAGCATTTGTAATCGGTAAGACAGTAGCAGGAGATAAAGGTGTAACAATATGCTAAGAGTAGTTGTAATGGTATCCGGCGGAGGAACCAATTTACAGGCAATAATGGATGCTGTTGATAACGGCACAATAACTAATACAGAAATAGTTGGAGTAATAAGCAATAATGCAGGTGCCTATGCCCTTGAGAGAGCGGCATTAAAAGGCATTCCTGCAGAATGCATATCTCCTAAGAATTATGCGAGCAGGGAATTGTTTAACGATGCCCTGCTTGAAGGCGTTAATAGATACAACCCTGATTTGATAGTACTTGCAGGATTTCTTGTTGCAATTCCACCTGCAATGGTACAGGCGTATCCGGAGAAAATTATTAACATTCATCCGTCACTTATTCCATCTTTTTGCGGAAAAGGATTTTATGGACTTAAGGTACACGAAGCAGTACTTGAAAGAGGTGTTAAGGTTACCGGAGCAACTGTTCACTATGTAGACGAAGGAACTGACACAGGACGTATCATTTATCAGAAACCGGTTATGGTGGAAGAGGGAGATACACCGGAGGTGCTTCAGAGAAGAGTTATGGAGCAGGCAGAGTGGATTATTCTGCCACAGGCAATTAATGCCATCGCTAACAGATAGATAACAGGAGGAATATCAGACTATGAAGATTTTAATCGTAGGAAGTGGCGGAAGAGAACACGCAATCGCATATGCATGCTCTAAGAGCCCTAAAGTTGACAAAATATATTGTGCGCCGGGTAATGCCGGAATAGCAGGAATTGCAGAATGCGTTCCAATTGCAGCAATGGAATTTGATAAATTAGTGGCATTTGCCAAGGAAAAAGAAATCGACCTTACGGTAATCGGTATGGATGACCCACTTGTAGGTGGTGTGGTTGACGTATTTGAACAGGAAGGCTTAAGAGTATTCGGACCACGTAAGAATGCTGCAATCCTTGAAGGCTCTAAGGCATTCTCTAAGGATTTAATGAAGAAATACAACATTCCTACAGCTACTTACGAGACATTCACATCTTCTGATGAGGCAATTAAATATCTTCAGACATCTGAGTATCCAATAGTTCTTAAGGCTGACGGACTTGCTCTTGGTAAGGGTGTATTAATCTGCAATACCAAGGAAGAAGCAGAGGAAGGCGTTAAGTCACTTATGCTTGATAAACAGTTTGGTGACGCAGGTAATACAATCGTAATTGAAGAATTTATGACAGGAAGAGAAGTATCAGTACTTTCTTTTGTTGACGGTAACACAATTAAGATTATGTCTTCTGCACAGGATCATAAGAGAGCAAAAGACGGAGACCAGGGACTTAATACCGGAGGAATGGGTAATTTTTCACCAAGCCCATTCTATACAGATGAAGTTGATGACTTCTGTAAGAAGTACATATATCAGGCAACTGTTGACGCAATGAAGGCAGAGGGCAGAGAATTCAAAGGAGTTATTTTCTTTGGACTTATGCTTACGGAAAAAGGACCTAAGGTACTTGAATATAACGCAAGATTTGGTGACCCTGAAGCACAGGTAGTTCTTCCAAGACTTAAGAATGACATTATTGATGTGTTTAATGCATGTATAGATGGAACCCTCGATAAACTTGACCTTCAGTTTGAAGATAACGCATGTGTATGTGTAATTCTTGCATCAGACGGATATCCACTTGCATATGAGAAAGGTAAGCTCATTACAGGACTTGAAAATTTTGATGGCAAGGACGGATATTACTGTTTCCATGCCGGCACCAAGATGACTGATGAAGGAATCGTAACTAACGGAGGAAGAGTACTTGGTATTACAGCCACAGGTGCAACTTTAAAAGAAGCCCGTGCTAATGCGTATGCAGCCACAGAATGGGTTAATTTTGACAACAAATATATGAGAACCGATATCGGTAAGGCAATTGACGAGGTACAGTAATGAAGACGAAAGTTTTTATTGATGGAAGCGAAGGCACTACAGGCCTTAGAATATATGAGAGATTTTCTGTAAGGGATGACGTGGAGATTTTAAAAATATCTCCTGAACTCAGAAAAGACCCTGCAGAGAGAAAGAGACTTATTAATTCATCGGATATCACTTTTTTATGTCTTCCTGATGATGCAGCAAGAGAGTCTGTTTCACTTGTAGAGAATGATAATGTTAAAATTATTGATACATCCACAGCACACAGAACTGAAGAAGGATGGGCATATGGTTATCCGGAACTTTCGACAGCTCACAGGGATGCAATTAAGAATGGTAACAGAATTGCGGTTCCGGGATGTTATGCAACAGGATTTATAACTGTTATTTACCCTATGATTAAGGGTGGACTTATAGAGGCAGACTATCCTGTATCAGCATTTGCAATCTCAGGATACAGCGGAGCCGGAAAAAAAGCTATCGCTGTGTACGAAGCAGATGAAAGAGACAAGGAATATGACGCACCAAGAGAATATGCTCTTACACAGAATCATAAGCATCTTAAGGAAATGCAGGCTATAACGGGGCTTGCAAGAAAACCACTTTTTACACCTATGGTATGTGATTATTATAGTGGAATGATTGTAACAATACCTTTTTATGCTGATATGATGTGTGGTACACAGACCCCTGAAAGTGTACACGCATATTTTGCAGAATATTTTAAGAATGAGGAATTTATTAAGGTTATGCCATTTGGCTCAGAAGCAGAGACTAACGGATTTCTTGCAGGTAATGCATGCTCAGGATGGGACGGAATGGAAATTTATGTAACCGGTAATGAAGAAAGAATTCTTGTGTCAGCAAGATTTGATAACCTTGGTAAAGGTGCATCAGGAGCAGCAATTCAGTGTATGAATATCATACTCGGAACAGATGAAAAGACAGGACTTAACGTATAAGTTAGAAAGGATTAGGTGGGACATATGGGAAAATACATACCATGGATTATTGTGGCTGTTGTAGTATTAATTTTATTATGGATAATTGCTACATACAACAAATTAGTTAAATTGAGAAACAGAGTAAAAGATCAGGACAGTCAGATAGACATACTTCTTAAGAAGAGATATGATTTAATCCCTAACATTGTTGAGACAGTTAAGGGATATGCAGCTCATGAGAAGGAAACTCTTACAGCAGTTGTGGAAGCTCGTAACAGCGCAATTGCTAATGGTTCAAAGGCTGATGATAACCAGATTAAGTCAGCTATTGAGAGACTTTTAGCACTTGGAGAAAGCTATCCTGAACTTAAGGCTGACACAGGTTTTGAAAGCCTTAGAGTTAACCTTAAGGATGTTGAGGACAAAATTACATTTGCGAGACAGTTTTACAATGACACTGTTCTTATTTACGAGAACAAGATTGAAACATTCCCTTCTGTAATCATTGCTAAGATGTTTGGATTTAAGAAGGTAGGCTTCCTTAGCGTAGATGAGAAGGAAAAAGAGAACGTAAATGTACGTTTCTAATGTGCGAGGAGTGATAGTATGCCATTAGTGATAGGGTTGTGTCTTATCCCCCTTGTAGTGTTAATAATAATATCGGCTAATTCGGTTAAGACAACCAGAAAAGCTAAGTTTTGGCTTAATTTTTCTCTTGTAGCATTGGTTATACTGTATTTTGTATTTGTAGCAGTAGTCAATAAAGAGCCATTTAAGATGGAGATAACCTATTCTCTGGAATACAGTATTTTTGCCGGAGATTATCTGGTACAAATGGCTGTAGCACTGGTATTTACCCCATTTGTATGGATTGTCATAATCCACTTTATGAGACTTATTATACGCAGATTCAAAATCTCTAAGAAGAGCATTATTAAGCGAAGTGAAGACTACAAGTATTACAGAGATGATTTGGATAAGGTATCACCAAGTATAATTATGTTTGCATCCGCAATGGAACTTGATGAGAGAAAAAGTATTGCCTCAACTATTTTGAAACTCAAGATGACAGGCCACATAAAGGAAGAGAATGGTCACCTCTATTGTATGATGGATAAATTGGACACTCTTTCTGAAAGTGAAAAAATGGTACATAGACTCGTATGGGATTCAAGTATAGATGTTAAAGCTTATAGAAAAGCAGTAATTGACGAAGCCATAGAGAATAAATATGTTAAGAAAAACATTGGTGGAGCATTTGTAAGAATATTAAAAATGGTCATAGCGGTAGCTTTGACATTTGCAATGTTCAAATTTTCATTCTGGATAGACCAATATGTGCATGAAAATTATTGGGTATATCCCGGTGATGACGGAAAAGCATATTATGTTTTGGAAGATTATGAGGAACAGGTAAAGCTTTACGAGGAAGTTACGGATTTGAATGATTATTATCATGAAGAATACAGTAACGGAGATGTGTATTATCAATATGATGCCATAAGAGTAACCTGTTTCAAGTACAAAATGGTAAGAAAAGCATTTTTCCTGCGATTGATTGGGGCAGTTAGTATACCGTTATTTATCGTTATGGCGCTTGCTACCGTAGGATATATTCTGATTAATATAAAAAATATTGCCAAGAACTACAGGCGGACCGCTAAAGGAAGGGAACTTGTTAACAAGGCATATGCCCTTAAGAATTATCTGGAGGACTTCACTATAATCAGAGAGCGTAAGGAAGCTGAATTGGCATTATGGGAATATTATCTTATATATGCAGTAGCGCTTGGCGTTAACGAGGACCTTGATGACGAGGTTATGGACAAATATGTAAGATATATTAATGTTGTGAAACAAGTGCCATATTATGAAGCAAAATAAATGCCACAATACAAGGAGGCACAATAATATGATTAATACATACGAATTGAATAAAAAGTTTGACAAAGTATCCGTTAATGCCTTAGTAGGCAGTGTGGAATTCGTAGTTTCTGAAAGCGATAACTGTAAGGTTGTTTCAGATGAATCCAAGAAGCTTAAGTGTTCTGCTGCAGTGGAAAATGGAACTTTGATAATTAAAGTGTATCAGATAAGAAAATGGTATAATCTTTTTGGTGGTTCATTTAAGACACCTAAGATAACAGTGTATTTACCACAGAAAGAGTACGATAGTGTTAATATCGAAACAGAAACTGCTAAAGTAGACCTTACAGATACAATGAGTAAGGAACTTAATATAAAAACAACCACAGGTAGTATTGCACTTGAAAATGTTAAGGTAAGTGGTGCGCTTAACATAAAAACTACTACAGGAGGCGTAGAGTTCTATGGTAGTGATGCCGGTGAGATTTTTGTTAAGACTACAACGGGAAAGGTTACAGGAAGACTTTTATCTGAGAAAGTGTTTATTGTCAGAACTACAACAGGTAAGATTAATGTACCTAAGTCAATAACCGGTGGCAGATGTGAAATAACCACTACAACAGGTCGTGTAGATATTAGTATTAAGTAAATGGAGGGATAGTAATGATACCGGAGTTTAGAGAAATATTAGGACTTGATAATTTAGATTTGTATTATCCTGTTAAAGTTGCGGATTTCGACGGAGAATGCTTGGATTTTTTCGTAAGAGCTACAGATAATGTAGAAGAATTATTTGAAAAGATACAGGATAAAGTTGAAAGCTGCGAAGCATTGGAGGATTGCTATACACATGTCAGTATGGAGGATGACGACAGGATAAGTGTCTTTCTTGATACAGCGTATGCAGATGATCCTGAAATGTCAGTACATATATTGCTGAATACTCTTGCAGAGATACCAGGAATACAGTCTGTTATCATTAACGAATTTTAAAGTACAAAAATAAGCCTTGAGAGTTTATGTGAAAACTCTTAGGGCTTTATTATGTATGTGGAACAATAAAGCCCAATAGGAGAGGAAACTTATGAAATCAATTAAAACAATTTTTAACGAGGTGTACAGTGAAGGCTTGGCAGAATATGGCTTTAAGAAGGTGCCGGGAAAATACCCATATTTTGCAAGAATGGTGGG
>JAZQKW010000131.1:0-15591 GCA_045542375.1 Butyrivibrio sp. | reverse complement strand
GGCTGATGCTCTTAACAAGTATGCAGCAATTCAGTCAGGTATCATGGTAACAATCCATGCTTACACAGGTGATCAGATGATCCTTGACGGAAGTCGGATCGTAGCCATGTCGTTCTGTGAGCCAAGGAGTTGAGGCAGTTGATTGTCTTCCTAAGACCGCTTGGCCTCCGACTTGGCTGATGCTCTTAACAAGTATGCAGCAATTCAGTCAGGTATCATGGTAACAATCCATGCTTACACAGGTGATCAGATGATCCTTGACGGACCACAGAGAAAGGGAAATTTAAGAAGAAGCCGTGCAGGTGCTGTTAATATCGTTCCTAACTCAACAGGTGCAGCTAAGGCTATCGGTCTTGTTATTCCAGAACTTAACGGAAAGCTTATCGGATCTGCTCAGCGTGTTCCTACACCAACAGGTTCAACAACAATTCTTACAGCAGTTGTTAAGGGTACAGATGTAACTGTAGACGGAATCAACGCAGCTATGAAGGCAGCAGCTAACGAATCATTCGGATACAATGAAGATGAAATCGTATCATCTGATATCATCGGTATGAGATATGGTTCATTATTCGATGCTACTCAGACAATGGTTAGCAAAGTATCTGATGACCTTTACGAAGTACAGGTTGTTTCATGGTATGATAATGAAAACTCATACACAAGCCAGATGGTTAGAACAATTAAGTATTTCTCAGAATTAGCTTAATTATTAATTTAAGACCTACTAAAGGGTCCGGTCGTTTGGACCGGGCCCCTTTTTTAATTATTATTTAAATTAGGAGGATCAGTTAATGCTTAACAAAAAATCAGTTGATGACATTAATGTAAAAGGACAGAGAGTTCTTGTAAGATGTGATTTTAACGTACCTTTAAAGGCCGGAGTTATCACAGATGAGAACAGAATTGTAGCAGCACTTCCTACAATTCAGAAATTAATCGCAGACGGAGGAAAGGTCATCCTTTGCTCACATCTTGGAAAGGTTAAGAATGGCCCTAATGAAGGAGAATCATTAGCACCTGTTGCTAAGAGACTTTCAGAAAAGCTTGGTAAGGAAGTAGTATTCGCTGCTGATGATGAAGTAGTAGGACCTAACGCTAAGGCTGCTGTTGAAGCTATGAAGGATGGAGATGTAGTTCTTCTCCAGAATACAAGATTCAGAAAAGAAGAGACTAAGAATGAAGAAGCATTCTCTAAGGAACTTGCTTCACTTTGTGATGTATATGTTAATGATGCTTTCGGTGCATGCCACAGAGCTCATTGTTCAACAGAAGGTGTTACTAAGTTTGTAGATACAAGCGTAGTAGGATACCTTATGCAGAAGGAAATCGAATTCCTTGGTAACGCAGTTAACAGCCCTGTAAGACCATTCGTTGCTATCCTCGGTGGTGCTAAGGTTGCTGATAAGCTTAATGTTATCTCTAACCTTCTTGATAAGTGTGATACTCTTATCATCGGTGGTGGTATGGCTTATACATTCTTAAAGGCTAAGGGATATGAAATCGGATTATCACTTGTAGATGATTCTAAGATTGATTACTGCAAGGAAATGATGGACAAGGCAGAAAAGCTTGGTAAGAAGTTATTATTACCTGTTGATGCTGTAACAATTAAGGATTTCCCTAACCCAATCGATGCTCCTGTAGAAGTAGAAGTATGTGACGCTGATAAGATGCCTGCTGACAGAGAAGGCTGTGATATCGGACCTAAGACACAGGAAATTTATGCTGAAGCAGTTAAGAGCGCTAAGACAGTAGTATGGAACGGACCAATGGGTGTATTTGAGAACCCAACACTTGCTGCCGGTACAATCGCTGTAGCTAAGGCTCTTGCAGAAACAGATGCAACAACAATTATCGGTGGTGGTGATTCAGCTGCTGCTGTTAATACACTTGGTTTCGGAGATAAGATGACTCATATCTCTACAGGTGGTGGAGCATCTCTTGAATTCCTTGAAGGAAAGCTTCTTCCTGGAATTGAATCAGCTGATGACAAATAAGGAGAATTATAATGGCAAGAAGAAGAATTATCGCAGGCAACTGGAAGATGAATAAGACTCCAAGTGAGGCAGTTGCATTAATTAATGAATTAAAGCCTCTTGTAGCTAATGACAATGTTGATGTAGTATATTGCGTACCTGCAATTGACCTTACAACAGCTATTGAAGCTACTAAGGGAACTAATGTAGCAATCGGTGCTGAGAATATGTATTTTGAAGAAAGTGGTGCATATACAGGAGAAATCGCTCCTAATATGTTAACTGATATCGGCGTAAAATACGTTATTATCGGACACTCAGAGAGAAGAGAATACTTTGCAGAGACAGATGAGACTGTTAACAAGAAGGTTCTTAAAGCTCTTGAGCATGGTATTACACCAATTATCTGTTGTGGAGAATCTCTCCTTCAGAGAGAACAGGGAATCACTCTTGACTGGATTAGAATGCAGATTAAGATTGCTTTCCAGAATGTAACAGCTGACCAGGCTAAGACAACTGTAATTGCTTACGAGCCAATCTGGGCAATTGGAACAGGTAAGACAGCAACAGCTGACCAGGCAGAAGAAGTATGTGCAGGAATCCGTGAAGTAATTGGAGAAATCTATGACGCAGCAACAGCTGACGCTATCAGAATCCAGTATGGCGGATCAATGAACGCAGCTAACGCAGCAGAACTTCTTTCTAAGCCTAACATCGATGGCGGATTAATCGGTGGAGCAAGCTTAAAGGTTGATTTTGCACAGATCGTTAATGCTTAATAATGACTGATTATGTGGGGCAGTTTACGGGCTGCCCCATATTTTTGCGGAAGGGACATATTATGAAAAAATTAATATCTTGGAATGTTAATGGATTAAGAGCCTGTATGGAAAAGGGCTTTATGGACTTTTTTGATAATATAGACGCAGATGTTTTTTGTCTGCAGGAAATTAAATTATCAGAAGGCCAGTTTGAATGGGATAAGGAAAATTATTATTCATATTGGAACTATGCAGAGAAAAAGGGTTATTCCGGTACAGCAATTTTTTCAAAAGAAGAGCCAATCTCTGTTTCATATGGAATGGGAATAGATGAACATGATCACGAAGGAAGAGTAATTACTTTGGAATTTGGTAATTACTATATGGTAACTGTGTATACACCTAATTCAAAAAGAGAACTGGAGAGACTTTCATATCGTCAGGTATGGGAAGATGATTTCAGAAAATATGTTAATGAATTACGGGCTAAGAAACCGGTGGTTATATGCGGAGACTTAAATGTTGCACATAAGGAAATCGACCTTAAGAATCCTAAGACTAACAGAAAAAATGCCGGATTTACTGATGAAGAGAGGGCTAAGATGACAGAACTTCTTGATTCAGGATATATTGATACCTTCAGATATTTTAATCCGGAGGTTACGGACAGATATTCATGGTGGTCTTATATGTTTAAGGCAAGGGAAAAGAATGCTGGATGGAGAATAGACTATTTTCTTGCATCTAAGGACCTTGAAGATAAGCTTATAAGCGCAGAAATTCATGACAAAATAATGGGCTCAGACCATTGCCCGGTAGAGCTTGTAATTGACTTATAAAAAGGTCTGTGATAACATAACAACGAAATGAAATTTATACAGAATGGAGATTTAATATGAGTAAGAAACCTACAGTACTTCTTATCCTTGACGGATATGGATTAAGTGACAAGACAGAAGGTAATGCAGTAGCACAGGCTAAGACACCTGTAATGGATAGATTGATGAAGGAATATCCTTTTGTTAAGGGATATGCCAGCGGAATGGCAGTAGGTCTTCCTGACGGACAGATGGGTAACTCAGAAGTTGGACATCTTAATATGGGTGCGGGAAGAATTGTATATCAGGAACTTACAAGAATTACTAAAGAGATTCAGGATGGAGTATTCTTTGAAAATGAAGCACTTGTAAATGCTTGTGAGAACTGCAAGAAGAACGATTCAGCTCTTCATGTTTTTGGACTTTTATCTGATGGTGGTGTACACAGCCACAATACTCATATTTATGGATTATTAGAGCTTGCCAAGAGACAGGGACTTGAGAAGGTATATGTTCACTGCTTCCTTGATGGAAGAGATACACCACCTCAGTCTGCTAAGGGATTTGCTGAAGAACTTGAAGCAGAGATTAAGAAAATCGGTGTGGGCAAGATTGCTTCTGTATCGGGTAGATACTATGCAATGGACAGAGATAACAACTACGACCGTGTTGAAAAGGCATATATCGCTTTGACTAAGGGCGAAGGTAATACAGCAGAAGATGCTGTTTCAGGAATTCAGGCATCATATGATGCAGGTGTTAATGATGAATTCGTTGTTCCATTTGTTGTAATGGAGAACGGAGCACCGGTTGCTACAATCGGAGATAAGGATTCAGTGGTATTCTTTAACTTCAGACCGGATAGAGCAAGAGAGATTACACACTGCTTCTGTGATGATGAGTTTACACATTTTGAACGTGGAGCACGTAAGGACATTGTTTTTGTATGCTTTACAGAATATGACCCACTTATTCCTAATAAGGATGTGGCATTTAAGAAGGTTGAAGTTACCAATACATTTGGTGAATGGATAGCTGCCAACGGAATGAAGCAGGCAAGAATTGCAGAGACAGAGAAATATGCTCATGTAACATTCTTCTTTAATGGTGGTATTGAGACACCTAATGAGAACGAAGACAGAATTCTTGTTAACTCACCAAAGTATGTTGCAACATATGATTTGAAGCCAAGAATGGCAGCTTATACTGTAACAGATAAGTTAAGTGAGGCAATTACAGCTGTTGATGAAAATGGCGATAATAAGTATGATGTGATTATCTGTAACCTTGCTAACCCTGATATGGTTGGACATACAGCTGTATTTGATGCAGTGGTAGAAGCAATTGAAGTAGTTGATGAATGTGTTGGTGAAATTGTACGTCTTGTGAAGGAACAGGATGGAACATTATTCATCTGTGCGGACCATGGTAATGCAGAGCAGCTTATTGACTATGAGACAGGTGGAGAGTTTACATCACACACAACTAATCCAGTGCCATTTATCCTTGTGAGCAACAATGATAACTATGGACTTAAGGAAGACGGCTGTCTTGCTGATATCGTTCCTACACTTATTGACTGCATGGGAATGGAACAGCCAAAAGAAATGACAGGAAAATCTCTTCTTATTAGAAAATAAGTGTTGAATAATTCTTTTCTTTGTGGTAGACTATGTCTTGCGTGGGTAATTTTACCCTTATATGTATATAATAATCAGGAGGTTTTATCGATGGATGTCCTTAAAACAATCATAACAATAGTTTTAGTAATTGTAAGTATTTTATTAACAATATTAGTTCTTATGCAGGAAGGCAAGACACAGGGACTCGGTTCTCTTGGCGGAGGTATGAATGATTCATCATACTGGGGCAAGAATAAGAGTCGTTCAATGGAAGGTGCCCTTGAGAAGATTACTAAGGTATTAGCTGCATTATTTCTTATATTAGCTTTTGCCCTTAATCTCAAGTGGTTAAATTAGTATCTGATTTTATTGAAGAACTCTTGGATTTCCAAGAGTTCTTCTTTTGTTATTTAAAGGTGATGTGATTATGGACAGAGAATCATTTGAAAAGAGAAAGAAAGTAATATATGATTTGGTGCACGACAAGCATTATGTCCCAATGAAGAGAAAAGAAATGGCAATGCTTTTTAATCTTCCTAAGGAGCAACGAGGAGACTTGTATGATGTTCTTGATGCTCTGGTAGCTGAGGGTGCAATCGGCATCTCGAAAAAGGGTAAATACTGTAAGGTAGAGAATACGGCACTTGTGGGTATTTTTGAAAGTACTCAGAGAGGCTTTGGTTTTGTTACCATTGAAGGGGAAGAGAATGATATTTTTATATCTGAAAAGGATATTAACGGTGCATTACATCATGATAAGGTTCTTTTGGTTATCACGTCAGAGAAGACAGAGGGAAGACGCAGGGAAGGAAGAATTATTAAGGTTCTCGAAAGAGGTATTGACCATATTGTAGGAATATTTGAGAAGAATGGTGCATATGGTTTTGTAGTACCGGATAATCAGAAGATGTCTAAGGATATTTTTATACCAAAGCACAAGATTAATGGTGCTGTAAATGGACACAAGGTAGTTGTTAAGATTGATAATTACGGAGATGAGAAACACAGCCCTGAAGGTAGTGTTTTAAGAATTCTCGGACATATTAATGACCCGGGAACTGATATTTTGTCCGTTGTTGAGGCATATGACATTCCGTACGAATACCCGGATAAGGTTATGGAGTCTTTAACTGAGATACCTGATTCTGTTAGTGATGAAGCGATGGAAGGAAGAAATGATTACAGAGAGCTTCTTACGGTTACTATTGATGGTGAGGATGCGAAAGACCTGGATGATGCAATTTCAATTACCAAGGGAGATGGCATATATCATCTTGGCGTTCATATAGCGGATGTATCAGAGTACGTTAAAGAGAATTCGCCATTGGACAGGGAAGCGCTTAAGAGAGGTACAAGCGTGTATCTTGTGGACAGAGTAATTCCGATGCTTCCACATAAACTTAGCAATGGAATATGTTCTCTTAATGAAGGTACGGACAGGCTTGCCTTAAGCTGTATGATGGATATTGATGCCAAGGGTAATGTTGCGGCTCATAAGATATGTGAATCGGTCATTAAGGTTGACAAGAGAATGTCTTATACAGAAGTTAAGAAAATACTTGAAGATGGTGATGCCAAGACTTGCGAAAAATATGCTGAGCTTGTACCTATGTTTAAACTGATGGAGGAACTTGCAGGAATTCTCAGGGATAAGAGACATAAGCGTGGCTCGATTGATTTTGATTTTCCAGAGAGTAAGATTCTTCTTGATTCAGAGGGACATCCAATTGAGATTAAGGCGTATGAGAGAAATACCGCAACCAAGATAATAGAAGATTTTATGCTTGTAGCCAATGAGACGGTGGCTGAGGATTATTTTTGGCAGGAAATTCCTTTTGTATATAGAACACACGACAATCCTGACCCGGAGAAAATTAAAGCACTTGGAATGTTTATTAATAATTTTGGACATTCAATCAGAATTTCCAATGATGAGGTACATCCTAAGGAACTTCAGAAATTAATTGAAGAGATTGAGGGCAGTGAAGAGGAGAATCTTATCAGCAGGCTTACTTTACGTTCTATGAAGAGAGCCGGTTACACTACAGAGTGTAAGGGACATTTTGGACTTGCGGCAAAATATTATACACATTTCACTTCGCCTATAAGAAGATATCCGGACCTTCAGATTCACAGAATTATCAAAGAAAATCTGAGAAAGGGTATTGCAGGCGAACGAAGAAAGCATTATGATAATATTCTACCTGATGTAACCAAGAACTGTAGTATCAATGAGCGAAGAGCAGAGGATGCAGAGCGCGAAGTTGAGAAAATGAAGAAAACAGAGTATATGTTGGACAAAATAGGACAGACTTTTGATGGGGTTATCTCAGGAGTTACTGCCTGGGGTGTATATGTTGAACTTCCTAATACTATCGAGGGCATGGTACATGTTAACGATATGGAAGGGGATTATTTCCACTTCAATCAGTCTGAATATGAAATGGTCGGCGAAACCACTCACAAGACATATAAGCTTGGACAGAGGGTTAAAGTAACCTGTAAGGGTGCCGATAAATTTCTTAGAACAATTGATTTTGTCTTTTGTGAAGGTGAATAAATGGATAAGAAACAGGATGGCTTTAAATTATTAGCCAATAACAAAAAAGCATATTATGACTACTTTATTGAGGATAAATGGGAAGCCGGTATCGAATTATTCGGTACAGAGGTTAAATCTATCCGCATGGGTAAAGTTAGTATTAAGGAATCTTATATTAAGATTGAAAAAGGTGAGGTCTTCGTATATAATATGCATGTCAGTCCTTACGAAAAGGGTAATATTTTTAACAGGGACCCAATCAGAGTAAGGAAGTTACTGCTTCATAGAGCAGAGATTAATAAGCTTACAGGTAAGACCGCTGAGCAGGGTTATACAATTGTACCTTTGCAGGTATATATTAAGAATGGCTTGTGCAAGGTGGAAATTGGTCTTGCTAAAGGTAAGAAATTATATGACAAGCGTGATTCCATAGCCAAGAAGGATGTGCGAAGAGAACACGAGAGAGATTTTAAGATTAAAAATCTATAACAATGTGCAACGTAAGTTGCACTATATATGGGCTTGTACAGGTTTCGACGGGGGTTTTGAATTCGGAGAAGCAAGTCGCAAGGTAATGCGTTAAATTCCAAATTAAACTAAACGCTGAAGATAATTTAGCAATCGCTGCCTAGTTGCAGCTGTCGGCTTTAGTGCACCTGCACACTAAATGTCCGGCATCGACCATGCAGGAAACGACACATGCAAAGCTTTGAGCATGCGGGCGTATTATGAAGCTACTGAAGGCTGAATCATGTCTATCTGAGTCAGTCGGAGGGAATGTCAAAGGACAGACTAAACTTGTAGAAGTACGATGGATGGGCTTTCGGACAGGGGTTCGACTCCCCTCAGGTCCACTAAAATAAGAAGATCATTTGTTGAAAAGCAAATGGTCTTTTTGTATAATATAAACATAAAAAATCATGTCATAGTAAAGGAACTGCGATGATTAAATTAGCAGAACAGATAGCAAGAAAAGCTCATAACGGACAAGTTGATAAGGCGGGGTGCCCATTTATTGAACATCCACAGTTTGTATCAGGCAGATGTGTAACTGAAAAAGCCAAGATTGCAGGCTGGCTTCATGATGTGGTTGAAGATACAGAGGTGACTCTGGAAGATTTGAGGACACATGGGTTTGATGAAGATGTTATAGAAGCTGTCAGATGTGTGACTAAGACGGGAACTTTTGATGAGAATACATATTATTTTGGCATACATAATAATCCTGTTGCCAAGGAAGTGAAATTGGCGGATTTGACTCATAATATGGATTTGTCAAGGATACCTGAAGGCGCTACGAAGGAATATATTGACGAAATGGTTAAGAAACGTGATAATTATATGAGATACTATAATTATCTGACTAAGGCACCGGCAGGGATGACCTTAAGAGAATTCGAAAACAGGAGCGAATAGCATGAAGTTTGTTGGAATAGAAGAACGTGAAAAAGGTAAATTTATCAGCAGATATGATATATCATATGAAACAGTTAATGGAAACAAGAAGGTATACGAGATAATAAGCCGTAAGAAGCAGCTTAATACCCATGAAGAATTAAAGGGCAATGCACCGGATGCAGTTGTAATTATTGTAACTGACGAGAAGGATGAGAGAATTCTTCTCAATAAGGAATTCAGAATGGCTGTAGGAGATTATGTGTATAATTTTCCGGCAGGACTTATAGATGAAGGAGAGAATCCGAAAGAAGCTGCGATAAGAGAACTTAAGGAAGAAACCGGACTTGAATTATATGAGATTAACGATACGATTGGCCTTAGTTACAGTGCCGTAGGCTTCAGCAATGAGCTTAATGTGTGCGTTGTTGGAAGGGCAAGAGGAGAATTTGCCATGAGCACCTCAGATGTTGAAGAAATTGAGGCAGGGTGGTATACGAAAGAGGAGGTAAGAGACCTTCTTAAAAAATACAGATTTGCGGCAAGAACACAGTCATTTTGCTATTTATGGAGCAGATAGTTGGGAGAGTGACGGATATGGCAGGAAATGCAGACTCACGAATATATATAATTGATTCTTTTCAGTTTGAGACCAAGGAAGAATACGAACAGGCACTTCAGGAAAAGAAAGGTATCAGCTACCTTAATGCACAGCTTGATGCGAATAACATTGAGAAGGTGTATCAGTTATATACGGAGCTCGTTGATAAGAAAATATTTATAACTGTAGTGGGAATTGAATATTTGAAAAAGCTGAGAGGAATCTTATTAAGGGATTCACGGTTTTCTGCGGATAAACTTCGACCTATCAGAATAACAACTGTTAACAAGCAGGTTAAGAATAGGGTGGAGAAATATATTTCTTCCAAGTATGAGACAGAGGTCAGACAGCAGAAGAAGGAAAAAGAAGGCATAAGGAATAAACTTAATACCTCAATAATTATTAATGTGGTTCTTGTAATTATACTTATTGCTATGTTTTTTATTTCAAAATCCAGCTCTAATCCAACTATTATAGATTACGAACGTAAACTGCAGGATAAATACGCATCCTGGGAAAGTGATTTAAAGGAAAAAGAGCAGGAACTAAAAGACCTTGAGTGGGAACTTAAGGAGTTAGGTGTAAATTTTGACAAATAAATTCCTTTCACAGAATTTCCATAATTAAATAATATAATTAATTAACTTTGGAGGTTTATGCTATGGTAAAACACAAGATTTTAGTAGTTGATGATGAGAGCAGAATGAGAAAGCTTATCAGTGATTTTTTGATAAAGAACAATTATGATGTGAAGGAAGCAGAAGATGGGGAGCAGGCTGTTGATATGTTCTGCGCCGATAAGGATATTGACCTTATAATACTTGATGTTATGATGCCTAAGATGGATGGTTGGCAGGTGTGCAGAGAGATTAGAAAGATTTCAGCAGTTCCTATAGTGATGCTTACCGCAAGATCTGATGAGCAGGATGAACTTAAGGGCTTTGAGCTCGGAGTTGATGAATATATCAGTAAGCCATTTAGTCCTAAGATTTTAATGGCAAGAGTTGATGCTGTTTTCAGAAGAACCGGTGCAACAGAGGAAGAAATAATCGACATTGGTGGTATTGTTGTTAATAAGGCTGCACATACAGTAACCATAGATAATGAATTAATAGAGGTTAGCCATAAGGAATTTGAACTTCTTACATACTTTATGGAGAACAAGGGTATTGCTCTTTCGAGAGAGAAGATTCTTAATAATGTATGGAATTACGATTATTTTGGTGATGCAAGAACTATTGACACCCATGTGAAGAAGTTAAGAAGTAAGATGGGCGACAGAGGTGATTACATTAGAACTGTATGGGGTATGGGTTACAAATTTGAAGTGTAAGAGTAATGAAGGCTGTGATTTCACAGTCTTTTTATTTTTTGCAACTTTTTTTAAATTAGCTCCCTCTATTTAGTATAGAGATATAGGAGGTGGTGTTCTTATGGACAGCATTAAGTGCAGTGTTGTTACTAAACCTTTTTATTCTAATGACATATGCACCTTTAAAGTGGAGTTGCAGGGGAAGATATTTACAGTAATATCCGGAAAACAGCAGGCTGTTAAAGATAACATATTTGTTACCTGCGGACAAAGCATTATAATTGACGGCATTATATCAGGGGATGTTATTATTACCAACAACAGTATAATTTTATTAAAATAGCAGGAATTTGATGGAAAAACTAATCTTGCGATATACATATTGATATGCTAAAATAATGATGAGAATTCGAGAATATATGGTGTACCACCTGACGCAGCTGCAACTACGTCAGGCAATGGATGGTAATAGGCTACCACACAATACAGACGGGTCTGCGATACACATTATTATTTTACAGTAAATAAGTCTTATTTACAAGAAGATAATGTATGGCAGATTAGTTTATGACCTTCAAATATATTTTGGGGTGTAAGTGTGGACGCATACTTACACCCTGTTCTTGTTTTCTCACAGAATATTCCCGAAGGAGGTGGATTACCGTCTCCTAAGGGATATTCATGTGAGAAATTTTTCTGAAAAAATTTCCATATTTAAAAATTAGTGCAACTTTTTTAAAAATAATGTTCTCTATTATATATAAGTAAAAAAAGATGACGAGAGAGGTTATATTATGAAAAAAAAGACAATTATTGCATCGTTAGTTCTTGTATTGGTAGCAGCAGTTGTAATAACAGTTATATGCGTCTCAAGAGGTGGAAAACAATCGGGAATTGAGCTTGGAATGATATCCACTGAAGAGATTACGGAAGCTGAACAAATAGAAACTACCACGGAAGCACCAACAACAGAAGCGCCAACGACAGAAACACCAACAACAGAAGCACCGACAACGGAGGCACCAACCACGGAAGCTCCGACAACGGAAGCCCCGACAACGGAAGCACCAACGACAGAAGCACCTACAGAAACCCCTGATATAGATTATGCTAATGTTGACTGGATTGCAATTTTGGAGCAGGCGATATGTGCAGGAAATGTGGATGATATTGATTGGGATGACGCCTGTGAAATAGTATTTTTCAATGATAATCCTAACGAAGAAGAAATAGAGATTATGATGAATACTTTTAAGCAGGCAGATAATTTCGACAGTATTGACTGGACTGCAAAAAGTGACTTTGATCCTTTAGGAGACTCTGTCGGAAGCGTTGTTGTTACAACTACTAGGCCATCGGTAGTAATTACACCGACATCCCAACCATTAACTATGGAACAGAAGCTTGAAATTGATGAATTTGCTGATGAAAATGGTGAGTACAAAATTAATGGAACAATATATATGGCTCGTTTTTACAGAGATGAAGTGATGGCTCTTAAAAATCAGTGGATAAAAGATAATTTTGGAACTTCCTTTGAGCACAATGGCATTAAGTTTGGATGGAACGAAGAACGAAAAGCTTATTACTGGGTGGAAAAATACGGAACTATTCACTACATGACAAGTATTTCAACGTCAAGAAGCGAGTATTTTTGCAGAAATTCATACTCCTATAGAATTGCAGATTATCTTGGATTTTATGGAACAGATTCTCCAAGGTACCACAGTGAGGATTCTTTGAATGATGGTATGCATTTATGGATTGGAGACGAAGATACCAAGACGGTAGATGATGCATATGAGAATAATATGAGAATTCTTAAGGAAAATGGATGGATTGAAATATTTGATGAAGAGGATTTGTCAAGAGATTGGAATATTGAATCACCTGAGGGTGTACCGGCAACTGTATACAGCGACAGTGGTTATTTAGCTGTATATGTCAGATATCCGGAGGATGAGAAAGAAAAATTATACCAGTTTACCATAGAAGAACTTAACGAGCTGCTTAATAACAATACATGGAGAGTTGGAAGCAGAAGTGGAGCGAGAGGATTTGAATTTGAGCCTAAGGAGAACTGGCAGAAATTTACGGAAAAATATTTAATTATAGAATAATACAGGATAAGGAAAATATATGAAAGTTACAGTGAAACTCAAGAAAGCAATTGAGAAATATATTGAAGGGCAGACGTCTGCATTTACAGATATCTATAATGAATCATATAAGTATGTATATGTGTGCGTTAATAATGTAGTGTCAGGTAATGATAACAAAGAAGACATAATACAGGATATAATGCAGGATACATATGTGGAGATAAGCAGACACATAAAGTCCCTTGAAAATGTGGATAAATTCTTTTCATGGGCAGGTATGATTGCCACAAGAAAATGTTATGAATATCTCAAAAAGTCAGGTAAATACACTTTGCTTAATGAAGACGAAAACTTTGACAATCTTTCTGATGATGACAATATTATTCCGGAAGAGGTTATGCAGAACAAGGAAAAACAACGTCTTTTAAGAGAAATTATACAAAATGAACTGACGGAAATGCAGAGACTCTGCATAGTAGGTTATTTTTATAATGAAATGAAGCAAAGCGAAATTGCAAAGGAGTTAGGTATACCTGAGAATAGTGTTAAATCCCACCTGTTAAGAGCCAAGGCAAAGATTAAAGAAGCAGTTATTGAACTTGATGAAAAGAAAGGTGCCAGGCTATACTCAGTTTCCCCGGCATTGCTGTTGCTTTTTTCAGACGAAGTCAAGGCCTGTACAGTAAGCGCTAAGATTGGACAAAGTGTTTTGTCAAGTGTGGGAGTAACAGCAGTTAAAACCACTGTTGCAGCAATAAAGTTAAAAACATTAATTATAGCAGTAACTTCTGCAATTACCGTAGGTGGGGTAACTGCCGGTATAGCGATTGCTAATAATAACAAAAAAGACAGCAATGAGAAAGAAACAACCACAGAACTGTTGCCGATAGATGTGGAATTTCCTATTATAGATGCTCCAAGAGAGGTTAAAGAAGAACTTGGTAATATTGCGGGGAATTGGGCTGCTTATGACGGCGGCACAGTGATGGAATTTATACCTGCAAGGGGTAATGAAGCAGTTATATATATACCTGATAAGAATATTTATGTTGCGGGAATTTATGAAACGGATAATACCACATATATCAGGGTGAAATATTACAACGTTTACGATGAAAGAATCAGAGGGACAATGTCATTTACCATTGACGAAATGAGAGTTGATATGTTTGGTGAACTGTTCTTACAAGTCACTGCAGAAGATGGGACGGTATATGCAATGAGACCTGCGGACGGTTATAGCGAAGAACCAGAAGAAAAAACAATCTATGATGCACCGAGAGAAGTAATAGAGTCTACAGACAGTGTTGCCGGCAACTGGGCTTCATTAAGGGGAGATGTGATTGAACTTATACCTGCAAGAGGTAATGAAGCAGAAGTTTATTTACCAAACAAAAATATATTCTATAAAGGAACATATGAGTCAGATGACAAAACCTACATAAAGATATGGTACACAGATACCTCAGATAGTCAGCACACAGGAATAATAACCTTTTCGGTGATAAGTTTGGAAATAGATTCGGACGGAAAAGTATGCTTGATGTTATCTGATGAAGATGGTACAGAATATATTTTCTGGCCGGCAAGCTAAAAAGAATAAAAGACGAGGAGACAAAAGATATGAAAGTTTGTGATAAGTGTAATACACAGAATAATGATAATGCAAGATTTTGTGCGGTGTGTGGTAATGCACTGGATGGAGCACAGAATACACCGAAATATACCAATCCGGTACATAGCCTGCCGGTTAACGAATTAAGACCTTCAGGAAGCGGAAGGTTTGTAAGCGAGGATGAGTATGTGGTTGCAACATTGGAAAATGGTGTAATGATGAATATTATTTCAGGGGAAGGCTTTAGAAGAGAAGATGCTGTACTTACTAATAAAAGATTGTATTACAACCACAAGGATGGCATTGTAAATATTGCAGAATGCGAAGAAATAGTTGATGTAAAAGACGTAACAGGTACTAAAATAACCAGATTCGACCCTTATGGCATACTGATTATTGCAGGACTTTTGTTTATTGCCGGAATAATAGTTAACTCAAATGTTTCCGGCGGACCTGCTATGTTCTTTGGAATTATATTATCTGTTGTGGCAGTTTTGGTATTTGTATTCTTAAAAAAGAAGTACTTAAGAATTGAATATGCCGGTGGGTCAATACATTTTTCCGTAAAAAAATACGGCATTCAGAATATACAGGCATTCCAGCGCAGTATATACGCTGTGAAAGACAGTTTCGAAAAAGGTAGAGGATAGTATTATGAAAAGAATTATTATATTATGTTTAATTGCTATGATGACACTTAGCGGATGTGGAATTTCTAAAACAAATAATAATACAAAACAAACTGCAGGACATGCAACAAGTCCGGAAATTACAGAAACTGAGTTATCGACAACGAAAGAGGAAAATTTGGGTTATGTAACGGATTTTGAAGAGGCAGAGTATG
>JAZQKW010000130.1:0-4791 GCA_045542375.1 Butyrivibrio sp. | reverse complement strand
AGCGCTTTCGCTCTCATCTTCTGTCTGTTCAGATGTCGTTGTTTCCGTCACTTCTTCTGTTACAGACTCATCATCTGTTCCCGCCTGGGCATCAGTTGTTGTCTCTGCATCAACCTCTGGAGGTGTAGATACCTTCTTATTGCCACATCCCACAAGGGATACGACCATAAGCAACATTAACAATACACTTAAGATACTTTTTTTCATCATTTCCTTAGTAACTCCTTTTTAAAATTTTTCTCGTTAATTATAGTATTATCATGACCCCTTGTCAACTCTATATCGTATATATAGTTATCTCTATATAAATAATTATTATTCTTAAAAAATGGTATTTTTATCGCTATAGAGAATGCATTTTGGAGGTGTTTTATGGAAGTTGGAAAGAGAATCCGTGAATTACGGGAACAAAAGAACTATACCTTAAACAAGTTAGCCAACCACGCAGGTGTATCACAAAGCTACCTGCGAGATGTAGAATTAGAGAATAAGAATCCTACTATTGCATTTTTATCTCTTATATGCCAATCCTTAGGCATTTCCCTGCGGGATTTTTTCAGTGAGGAATCTGAAACTGATTTCCTTAAGGAACCAATTATGCAGATGATATACAGACTTACTCCTGAGCAGAAAAAAGCATTAGAACTTTTTTTAAAGGAAATGTTAAAATAACATCATTACTTGTTGACATTTTGAAATTATCCGAGTATAGTGTAATAAATTAAATAATCTAAACCGTTGAAGCGGAGATAACGGCATTGATGCCTTTACAGAGAGCCCGTGTTGCTGAGAGTCGGGTAAGAAACAATTTGTCAAATGGACCGCGGAGGGCGCAGTGAAATGGATTTACACAGAGTATTCTGCGACGTTGTAGGCAAGCGTGATTTGCCGGGGGTATGGTAGTATCCCGCTAAGTGCATAGGTTTAATCCTATGAATCAAGGTGGTACCGCGGATAAGTATTTATTCGTCCTTGACAGGGAGTTTTTCTGTCAGGGGCGTTTTTATGTTACGGAGGTATACATTATGGTATATATGAGACGTTGGTGGCGCATGGCGCCTGTATTATTTAACTAAAATCATATTCAATTATTTATAAATGGAGGATGACACTATGATATTTAACAATATTGACTTTGACACATACTTAAAGAATTACCCGGATGCTAACGGATATTTTGGAAAATACGGCGGTTCATATGTTTCAGAACAGCTTCAGCGAGCAATGAATGAAATTAACGATGCTTACCAGACAATCTGTAAATCGAGAAAATTCATCAGCGAGCTTCGCCGTATCCGTAAGGAATTTCAGGGAAGACCTACACCAATCTCACATCTTGCAAGACTTTCAGACAAGATTGGTACAGGAGTTCAGCTTTATGCCAAGCGAGAGGACTTAAACCACACAGGGGCCCACAAGCTTAACCACTGTATGGGCGAAGTTCTTTTAGCCAAATTCATGGGCAAGAAAAAAGTTATCGCAGAAACAGGTGCCGGACAGCATGGTGTAGCCCTTGCTACTGCTGCTGCTTATTTCGGACTTGAATGTGATATATATATGGGAGCAGTAGACATTAAAAAACAGGCTCCTAACGTAGCAAGAATGAAAATACTCGGTGCAAGAGTTGTTGAAGTAACAGAAGGCTTACAGACCTTAAAGGAAGCCGTTGATGCAGCTTTTGCAGCATACTGTAAAGAATATGAAACAGCTATTTACTGTATCGGTTCCGTTCTCGGACCTCATCCGTTCCCATTAATGGTTCGCGATTTCCAGAGCGTTATCGGAATCGAGGCAAGAGAACAGTTTGTAGATATGACAGGTGAACTTCCTGATGCAATCGTTGCATGCGTAGGTGGCGGCTCTAACGCAATGGGCTTCTTCACAGGATTCCTTAATGACCCGGTTGATATCTATGGTATTGAACCACTTGGAAGAGGTACAGCTCTTGGAGACCATGCCGCAAGCCTTAAATACGGCGAAGAAGGAATTATGCATGGTTTCAACAGTATCATGCTTAAAGATGAAAACGGCGAGCCTGCTCCTGTATATTCAGTTGCAAGTGGTCTTGACTATCCATCATCAGGTCCTGAACATGCTTTCCTTCATGATCTTGGAAGAGTTAAGTATGATGTAGTTAACGATGATGAAACAATCGATGCATTTTATGAACTTTCAAGAATGGAAGGTATTATTCCTGCTATCGAAAGTTCACACGCTGTTGCTTATGGAATCAAATTAGCCAAAACAATGAATAAAGGTTCAGTTCTCATTAATCTGTCCGGAAGAGGCGATAAGGATATGGACTACATCATTGAAAAATACGGAATAAGATAATAATATGACAGGCCGGAGGTAGTAATTACTGCTTCCGGCTCTTAATATGGAGAATCGTTATGAAACATACCTTTAAATCCGCTTTTATTGCCACTCTTCCTGTGCTGACCGGGTATCTTGTACTGGGATTTGGCTTCGGAATAATCCTAAGAGCCAACGGATACGGAATTCTACTGGCATTTGCCATGAGTCTTTTTATATATGCAGGCTCAATGCAATATATTGCCATTGGACTTCTGGCAGCCGGTGCACCGCTCCTAACAGTGGCACTCACTACCCTGATGGTTAATGCAAGACATTTATTTTACAGCATATCAATGTTGGACAAATATAAAAACACCGGTAAAGCCAAGCCTTATCTTATGTGCACACTTACCGACGAAACCTTCTCTTTGGTGTGTAATGATAATCCGGATATTTCTGAGAAGGAGCGCAAGAATTATTACCTGTATGTATCCCTCTTAAATCACATTTACTGGGTTACAGGCTCGGTTATAGGTGCCGTTGCCGGTTCATTTGCCGGATTTAACAGCGAGGGAATTGATTTTGCCCTGACAGCTCTGTTCATTACTGTTTTCATTGAACAGTGGCTCACTAATAAGCGCCACTCTCCCGCCATTATTGGTGTAGCTGTATCGGTAGTTTGTCTTTTGCTATTTGGAAAGGATAAATTTCTGATTCCTTCAATGCTTGTGATGTTGCTTTTACTATGTATTTATAAGGAGAGACCAAAACATGAATGATTTATATACATGGTGCGCTGTTGGTATAATTGCTGCGGTCACAATACTTCTCCGTGTACTTCCTTTTATAGTGTTTAGCAACAACCGCCAGACTCCAAAAATAATTGAAAAACTAGGTGAACTGCTTCCATACGCCATTATGGGAATGTTAGTGGTATACTGCCTGAAGGAGGTTACCTTTACATCCTTATCAGGTTTCCTGCCGGCACTGATTTCAAGTGTGCTTGTAGGTGTTTTATATGTATGGAAAAGAAACACGCTAATAAGTATTATTGCAGGAACTGTATGCTATATGATACTTATGCAGACAATTTTTTAGACAAAAAATTATTTTTTGTTGACTTTTTATTTTTTTGTCCTATTATAGATATGTAATAAATTTCTGGTAGGAAGAGAAAGGTAGAAAACACAAATGAAAATTCAGAACAAATGGCTTAGAGCCGCAATACCTGCTCTGCTTTTACACTGCAGTATCGGAACAGTATATTGTTGGTCAATATTCAGCCAGGAAATCGCAACTCACATTGGTCACTCTAAGGGTGCAACAGAATGGGCATTCAGTTTCGCAATATTCTTTTTAGGAATGTCTGCTGCATTTTTAGGAAAGATTGTAGAAAAGGATATTCACAAATCCTCATTAATCGCTGCTATCTGCTTTGCAACAGGTATGGCTGGAACAGGATTCTTTATCTGGTACGGCGGACAGCATCCGGGAAGTGCTCTTGCATTAATCGGAATCTATGTATGCTATGGTTTTATAATGGGTATCGGTCTTGGAACCGGATATCTGTCACCGGTTAAGACACTTATGCTATGGTTTAAGGATAAAAAAGGTCTGGCGACAGGTCTTGCAGTTGCCGGATTCGGTGCTGCTAAAGCTATCGCAAGCCCAATCATGCAGAAGATGTTATCTTCACTTGGTGAAGGTGGAATATACAAGATGTTCTATATCCTCGCAGGTGTATACTTCGTGATGATGTTTGTAGGACATATTTTCCTCGCAAAACCTGAAGGATGGCATGAACCACAGACTACAGAAAAGGGCAAAGGTGCTCTCGCATGTATTAAAGAGAAGCCGATTGTATTCATCGGTATCTGGATTATGTTCTATCTCAACATAACTTGCGGACTTGCTTTAATCTCTCAGGAAAAGATGATTATTAAGTGTATCGGTCTTGGCTCTATGGTTGGTGTTCTCTCATCAGTAACTGCTGTATTCAACGCAGGCGGACGTCTTGGTCTCTCTGCATGGGCAGATAAGATGAAGAACAGAAACACAATGTACAAGATTATCTTTATCGCATCAATTTTCATCACCGGATTAACAATCCTTACCAAGGGTATTACTAACCAGGGTGAAAGTGCCGTATTAGTTGTAATCGTATTAGCATTATTATTCATAGTTAATGCCGGATACGGCGGTGGCTTCAGTAATGTTCCTACATTACTTTCAGACCACTACGGAATGCAGAATATCAGTGCAATCCACGGAATCGTACTTTCTGCATGGGCAGTTGCCGGTCTCACAGGTAACCAGGTTGCTACTCTTATTGTTAACAACGTCGGAAATTTCGTTGTTGACGGACATGGCAACATGATTAATCCAGAAGGATATCAGGCTGTGCTTTACCTTACAGTTGCACTTTACATAGTAGCTCTTTTAGTAAGTTTCTTCATGGTTGACCATAAGAAGAAAGTTAAGAAGTCGGAGGCC
>JAZQKW010000129.1:0-12662 GCA_045542375.1 Butyrivibrio sp. | reverse complement strand
CTCAATTACCATATCAATCATCTCGAATACTTTGTTGATTCGCTGACCTGTCTCTGCTGATATGAAAAGTATCTCAGCATATGGCATAAAAGAAAGTATATCCTTAATTCTGGCTGTATGTTCATAAATGGTCTTGTCATTCTTCTCAATGGCATCCCATTTATTAACAACTATTATGATACCTTTACCACGCTCATGAGCAATTCCTGCTATCTTGGCGTCCTGCTCAGTAACACCTTCGGTTGCATCGATTACAACAAGCACCACATCTGCACGTTCAACTGCTGTAACAGTTCTGATAATACTGTATCGTTCAAGTTCTTCCTTAATCTTGCTCTTACGTCTTAAACCGGCTGTATCGATAAATACGTATTCCTTGCCGTTATAAGTGATATCCGTATCAATGGCATCTCTTGTAGTTCCTGCAATATTAGATACGATTACTCGGTTGTTACCAGCAATCTTATTAATAATTGATGATTTACCTACATTAGGCTTACCAACAATGGCAATCTTAGGTCTCTCGTCCTCTTCCTCAGTAAGATCTTCTTCCTTGAAATATTTAACAATCTCATCAAGCATATCACCAATACCGAGCTTGCCTACTGAAGAAATAGGGATAGGATCACCAATACCCAGATTGTAGAACTCGTATACATCTGCCATCATCTTCTCAAAGCTGTCTACCTTATTAACAACAAGCACCACAGGCTTCCCTGAACGTCTTAACATATCTGCAACCTTGGAATCTGAATCCACAAGACCCTGTCTAACGTCTACCATAAACATTATTACATCTGCACTGGCAATGGCTATCTCTGCCTGCTCACGCATCTGGGATAAAATAATATCCTTGCTGTCAGGTTCAATACCACCTGTATCGATTAAAGTAAAATTATAATTAAGCCAGTTAACATCTGCATATATTCTGTCTCTGGTTACACCAGGAGTATCTTTAACTATTGAAATCTGTTCACCTGCAAGAGCATTGAACAAAGTTGATTTTCCGACATTCGGTCTTCCTACTATTGCGACTACCGGTTTACTCATATGATTCACCTCAAATTATCTTTTAACCTTTTAATAATATCAATTTATTTTATCTTTGTAAAGTCAGAAAACCACATAATCCTCCACGCATTCCTTTACTTGCCCTGTGAGAGAATAAAAGCTCACTGTTACAACAGGTGCATATATCCGTAATTGCAATATTTTCAGGGTTAACACCACAATTTACAAAGTTAGTGTAATTAGCCTGCCATAAATCAAGCTTAAATTTTCCATTGTTTTTTACATATAAAATATTATCAAAAACACTGCTTCCGTATACCTTAGCAAACTCGTCTGCAACATCAGCAGATATTTCATAACAGTCCCTGCAGATTGATGGTCCGATAAACACAATAAGGTCTTTAGGATTGGTGCCATATAACTTAGTCATTTTGGCAATGGTTACTTCTGCAATATTATTAACCGTTCCTCTCCATCCGGAATGAGAAAGGCCTATGGCATGATTAACCGGGTCCACCATATACAGTGGAACGCAATCAGCATAAGAAGTCACAAGAGTGATTCCCGGAACATTGGTTACAAGTCCATCAATATCAGAAAAATCTCTTTCCTTTATTACTCCCATACCCTTATGCGCTTCACCCACTTCCATTACATTAGTGGTGTGAGTCTGCATTGAATATACCATATCACAGGTCTTAATGCCCATTGCATTTCCAATTATTTCAAAATTCTTTCTGACGTTATCCGGATTATCTTCTCTTGTAAAGGTAAGATTCATGGATTTGTATATACCAGTACTTACACCACCAATTCTTGTTGAAAAAGCATTCTTTACTATTCCAGTTGCTTCAAGATTACGGGCTGAAATATACGGCACATCTCCGTCAACAAATCTGGTTGTTCCATTAAAATTCCTGTAATTAATATTCATTAAAATGCATCCTTTATATGTGTGATATGGTTGTTTAGAAAAGCAATTACGTCAAAGCGCACCATTATGCTGTCGGAATACTTATTGCTGTACATGTAGTAAGCCGCGCTTTTTCGTATTTTGGCTTGTTTTCTGTAATCCACTGCCTCTTCCGGCAATCCGTAACGTGAACTGCTTCTGTATTTAACCTCGCAAAACACCAGAGTGTTCCCGTCTCTGGCTATTATATCAATCTCTCCGTTTTTACAGAGATAATTCATTGTAATTATTTCATATCCCATACCTGTAAGGTGGTCTGCTGCCATCTGTTCGTAATGACTGCCTGTTTCCCTTGTGTTCATTATTTAATCTTTCCTTTTAACTTATCTAAGTGGTCTACAAATACCAGTATTTCCGCCACAACACCATATAATTCCGGTGGAATGAATTCACCAATGTCAAGCCTTGAAAGTGTATCAGCAAGCTTGGCATCTTCATACACCTCTACCTGGGATTCCTTTGCTTTCTCAATTATTCGTTCGGCTACAATTCCTGTTCCTGATGCAACAATCTTAGGTGCCTCATCACCGGGCTCATAGGAAAGTGCTATGGCTTGTTTTCTTTTCTGTTCTTCTTCCATATGCCCTCCTACGCTCTGACGTCAAAACTGAATCTTTTAATATCTGCCGGTGGAAATTCTTCTTTAAAGACACTTTCTGTAAAAGAATATTCCGGTGTATTTTCTTCTGTGGTTGTTACATTGGCCTTTACATTGTACCCAAGTGCATTTAACCTTTTAGTAAGCTCCGGCATATGCGCTTCAATAAAAGTAAGAATTTCGTCTGTTGCAACCTTAAAATCTGTGGTTACATGCTTTTCATTCAATGCCACAAATACATCCATAGGACCTAAATTAGCCATGTCAAGATGCAAAAGTGCTGTAAAATCCTTGTTATCCTGATTCATACTCCTTTTCGCATTCTTGTATACATATAAATCACCGTGTGCATTCTGTCCTGCCATTTTTAACGGTATCTGTATATAGTTTATGTAATTATTAATCTGATTAAGAAAATTAGTATCGTTGCGGATACTCTTACTCACATCCGTCATTGTCTGAGCTAACTGATTGTCCTGAAATTTCCCCGCAAGATTCTCAGTATCCTGAATAATCTTCTGGAAAAGCTTCTTAACATTATCCTTGCTGATATCCTCAGGCTTTATAAAGAATTCCTGTCTTACAAGATTCTCAATTGTCTGTCTGAATTCCTTGGACTCAACAATCTTCTTGGCATTCTCAGATGTCATTTCCGGTCTGTTAAGTATTTCTGTAATTTCCTTTAAAAATTCTTTTGCTGTATATTCCGGTTTATCAGGAATACTCTCCATTCCCGGTAGATTTCGTATGAATTCAACAGTTTCCTTCGGCAGAATTTCAGGCTTTGACGGACTTTCAGTAAAGCTTTCGGTAAAATTCTTTATTACCGCAGATAATTCCTGTGGACTTCCTTCTGTAATAGTTGTTTTTACCAAGTTAACAACTGAGTCAGATAATTCCTGTGTCTTGGCACTGATTCCTTCTGAAAAATTATTGTAATCATGAAGTGCCGTTACATTTTCTTCTGTTACCGGCAGATTAAGCTTAGTAAGCATTGCAATATCTTCAGGCGTTGCCATCGGTATGGTATTAAGATTTGCAACATGTGTCTTAATTGCTTCGGGGGTTACCGGCAGATTATTCTGCATAAGGTTATTAACTAATCTGACTGTCTCTTCATTAATTGTAACACCTGCATTGTGTAACACCTTCATTGCACTTGTATCCTGCATAACTGTTTCAGACATATTATCCTGTGGAAGTGCTTTTAAAATAATCTGCTCTTTATTATTGCTCTTCACTACAAAGCTTGCATTGTCTCCAATATTATAAGACCCTGCATCTGAAAGAGTTGCAGTGACAACAGCATTATCCGATAATGAAATTGTTATTCTGTTCTGGGTTATATCAAGAATCTGACCTGTGAAACTATCACCTTTATTAAGAAAATTAAGCAGGGTTATTCCTGCTTTTTCCGCAGAAAGACCGGCAGGTAAATTAATAGATACCTGCTCGCCGTTATTTTGTGTTAAATTGATGTTATTATAATTATGACCTTGAATGTTAATATTCATTTAACACCCCCGTGGTGTAATTTTAGATGAAGTTCTTAATAAAGGTTCTTCTATGTATCGGACATGGTCCGATTTCTTTAATTGCTTCTATATGCTGCTTGGTTCCGTAGCCTTTATTCTTTAAAAAGCCGTATTCCGGATACATCATATCATATTGTGCCATAATACGGTCCCTTGTAACTTTAGCCATTATGCTGGCTGCGGCAATGGACTGGCTCTTGGCATCTCCCTTAATAATGGATACCTGTCTGATGTCCACTTCAGGAATTGTAACAGCATCATTTAACAATATATCGGGTACAATAGAAAGATTCTGAATAGCAATTCTCATGGCTTCATAAGTTGCCTGCAAAATATTAATCTCATCAATTCTTTCAGGAGATACAATTCCAACTGACCATGCAAGGGCCTTTTCTGATATTTCATCATATAATTCTTCACGTTTCTTCTCAGAAAGCTTCTTGGAATCATTAATATATAAAATATCATATTCCTTAGGCAAAATAACTGCTCCGGCAACAACAGGACCGCAAAGCGGACCTCTTCCCGCTTCATCTACTCCGCAGATATTACCATATACTCTGTATTCATCTTCAAACTGCTTCATCAGGGCTGTTCTTACTCTTTCAGCCTCAAGACGTTCTGCTTTAGTCATTTAGTATTCCTCCGGTGCTTCAAGGGATAATTTACCTAATTTTCCGCTTCTGAAATCATCCATAATAATTGCCGCTGCTTTTTCAAGGTCAGCCTCGCCACCTTTTTTAAGACATTGTCTGTTCACTGCAGCATCCTCTAATATTTTAACACCATCAGTAGCTGATGTGCCATATCTTTCTTCAAAAATACCAGGATATTTTACATTAATAATGGTAATAAGTTCATATACAAGTTCTGTCTGATTGATAATCTGGTCGTTGATAGAGCCGATAAAAGCAAGGTTCGTACCAACCTTCTCATCATCGAATTTAGGCCAGAGTATTCCCGGTGTATCTAAAAGTTCCACATTCTTATTAAGCCTTATCCACTGTTTCCCCTTAGTAACACCCGGTTTATTACCTGTTTTGGCACAGGATTTGCCGGCAAATGAGTTAATAAAGGTTGACTTGCCCACATTAGGTATTCCTGCAACCATTGCTCTTACAGGTCTGTTAATAATGCCACGCTTTCTGTCTCGCTCTATTTTCTCCTTACAGGCTTCAAGAATGGCGGCATTTACGGACTTCATTCCATTTTTTGAACGGGAATCAAGCTTAATTACTTTAATCCCTTTCTCTTCAAAATATTTAATCCACTCAAGCGTTACTCTTTCATCTGCAAGGTCTGCTTTATTAAGAAGAATAAGTCTTGATTTGTTCGCCGCAAGGCTGTCTATATCAGGATTTCTGCTGGAAATTGGGATTCTGGCATCTAAAAGCTCGATTACAAGATCGATAAGCTTAATATCTTCCTGCATCATTCTTTTTGCCTTAGTCATATGTCCCGGATACCACTGTATTTTCATGTCGGATTACTCCTCCTTTGCTTCATTAGATATTTCACTGGTCTTAATTGTTCCAAAAGATGAAACAGGACGAATTCGTAACCATGGTTTACCGATAATCTTATCCCTCTTAATAAGACCGATATTGGAATATCTGCTGTCATCACTGTTGTTTCTGTTGTCTCCCAGTACAAAATATTCATCATATGATAATTTGATTGGTTCTGATGCAAGCCCCGGTTTGTTAATATATGTGGAAATGACATCATTTTCAAGAGGCTTTCCATCTATATATACTATGCCGTCTATTATCTGCACCGTCTCTCCCGGAAGACCGATAATTCTCTTAACGTATGAGCCTGATATTCCGCTCATATCAGATTCAAACACGATTAAATCATATCTTTCCGGTGGGTGAAAGGTATATGCAATCTTATTAACAAGTACCTTGTCACCGTTATATAATGTATTATTCATTGAATGTCCTGTAATGGTTGCATTAGTGAAAAAAGCCATCATAATCAGATAGGTGGCGCATACAATCATTATTACATCCACAATTGTTTTCAAAACAAATTCATAGGGTCTGTATATAACTTCTCTCTTTTTGAAGGTTACCATATTAACTCCTTACAATAAGTCAAAAACGCGATAAATACATAGCTGCATCTATCGCGTTCATCTGTGCTAAATAATATTATTTAACGATTTCTTTTACCTTAGCAGCCTTACCAACTCTGCTTCTTAAGTAGAATAACTTAGCTCTTCTAGCCTTACCACGTCTAACAACTGTAATGTCTTCAACAAATGGTGAGTGTAATGGCCATGTCTTCTCTACGCCAACGCCGTTAGAAAGCTTTCTAACTGTAAATGTCTCACGGTTGCTTCCACCCTGTCTCTTAATAACAGTTCCTTCGAAAACCTGGATTCTTTCACGGTTTCCTTCCTTGATCTTAGCAGATACCTTAACTGTATCTCCTACGTTGAACTCTGGTACGCTCTGCTTCATCTGAGCAGCTTCGATGTTCTTAATAATGTCGTTCATTCTTAATTCCTCCTAAAATATGACGTTCTTAATATAATCCATATCAGCGGACCGCCACTAATGTTTAAAACAACTACTAAAATTTAGCATAAAACCTAAATAAAATCAAGTATTTTTTTGCTTATTTTTATAAATTTCAAGATATTCCTTATCTTTTTTACTTAAATTGGCTTCTTTAAGCAGTTCCGGCCTGTAATCAAAGGTCCTTTCAAGGGATTTTTCCCTTCTCCACTTCTCAATATTCCCATGATGACCGGATAAAAGTACTTCCGGCACTCTTTCACCTTCAAAATATTCCGGTCTTGTATACTGGGGATATTCCAAAAGATTGTCATAGAAGGTTTCTATTTCCGATGATTCATCATTGTTAAGAACGTTCGGTACTTTTCTTGATATAGCGTCAATCATTACCATGGCAGCCAGCTCTCCTCCTGTCAGCACATAATTACCGATTGATACATTATCAGTTACTATTTTGTTCAAAACTCTCTCATCTATACCTTCATAATGTCCGCACAGAAATATAAGATTCTCTTCCCTTGCGAATTCTTCAGCCATGGACTGATTGAACACCTTTCCCTGTGGTGTCAGATAAATTACTCTTGCAGGTCCGCCAATTTTATCAATTACAGACTTATACGCATCATATACAGGCTGTGGCTGCATTACCATTCCTGCTCCTCCGCCATAAGGGTAGTCATCAACATGATTATGCTTATTATTAGCAAAATCACGGATATTGGTAGCTTCTATATTAATAAGACCTTTTTCTGTGGCTTTTCCTATTATACTGGTGTTCAGTCCGTTAAGCACCATTTCCGGAAAAAGAGTAAGTATATGATAATTCATGGTTAATCCATTAATCCTTTCATAATATGTGCAACAACATATCCGGCTTCTATATCTACATTTAATATACACTCATCTATTACCGGAAAAAGATAGTGTGCTCCATTATCAGCCTCAATTTCATATACATCATTGGCACCGGTCTGAATAACATCATAGATTTTGCCGATATGATTATCCTTATCATCAATGACGTCAAGGCCTATAAGGTCACATATATAATACTCGCCTTCTTCAAGAGGGATTGCATTCTCTCTTGTTACATAGAGTTCAGAATTCTTAAATTTCTCAACCTGATTAATATTATTAAACTCTTTGAATCTTATGATTACCATGTTTTTAAAAAACTTAACACCGGCAACATTAAGTTCCAAAGTTTCTCTTTCGTTTTTCAAAATACAGTTCTTTAATTTCTTAAATCTTTTCGGGTCGTCAGTTGTAGGGTACACCTTAAGCTCCCCTGCGATTCCATGCGTTGATGTGATTACACCTATTCGTAATATATCTTCCATACATCCTCCATATTATGGATTGAAAATAAAGCTGCCCACATACATGGACAGCTTCACATAGTTATAAAATGTCTACAATAACCTTCTTGTCTTCCCTTGTTGCTGCAGCTTTAACTACGGCACGGATAGATTTTGCAACCTTACCCTGTTTACCGATTACTTTGCCAATATCAGACTGGGCAACCTTAAGTTCTATAACTGTTGCCTTCTCTTTAACTGTCTCAGTAACTACAACTTCATCCGGGTTATCAACAAGTGCTTTTGCAATAACTTCAACTAATTCCTTCATCTGGATTACCTCCTGAACACGTCATCCGTGTCTGATTATTTTTCGATTCCGGCAAGTTTGAAGATTTTGCCTACAACTTCTGTTGGCTGAGCTCCGTTTGCAAGCCACTTCTTAGCAAGTTCTTCATTAACATTGAATGTACTTGGATCTGTGTTAGGATCATATGTTCCGATTTCCTCGATGAATCTACCGTTTCTTGGTGATCTTGAATCAGCTACGATAATTCTATAAAAAGGATTTTTCTTCTGACCCATTCTTCTTAATCTGATTTTAACTGCCATTGTTATGTGCCTCCTGTTTGTTAAAAATTTTAATTATATTTAAAAAGGAAATTTGAATTTACCTTTTTTACCAAATTTACCACCCATCATGCCAGGTAAATGCTTCATCATTTTCTTCATCTCTTCCTGCTGCTTGACGAGTCTGTTAACTTCTGCAATATTGACGCCTGCGCCCTTTGCAATTCTGTTCTTTCTTGAAGGGTTAAGTAATTTAGGATTAGCTCTTTCTGCCGGAGTCATGGAATAGATAATTGCCTCTACTCTTGCAATCTGCTTATCATCCACACTGTCTGCGGCATCTCTCATCTGAGCGTTCATACCCGGCATAAGATTCATCATCTTGGATAATCCGCCTAAATTCCTTACCTGCTTAAAGGATTCAAGATAATCGTTAAAGTCAAATTCTGACTTACGAAGCTTCTTCTCCATTTCCTTGGCTTTCTCTTCATCGATATCAGCCTGAACCTTCTCAATAAGTGTAAGAACATCACCCATTCCAAGAATTCGTGAAGCCATTCTGTCAGGATAGAACTGTTCAAGATCTGAAAGTTTCTCTCCCATACCGGCATATAAAATAGGCTTACCAGTAACTGCCTTGATTGATAAAGCAGCACCACCTCTTGTATCACCGTCTAACTTAGTAAGAACAACTCCGTCGATTCCTATCTGCTCATTAAAGGTTGTTGCAACATTAACTGCATCCTGACCTGTCATGGCATCTACCACAAGAAGTGTCTGATGAACATCTACAGCTTCCTTAATATCCTTAAGCTCGTTCATCATATCCTCATCTACATGAAGACGACCTGCGGTATCTATGATAATAACATTGTTATTATTCTTCTCTGCATGTGCAACGGCTGCCTTAACAATATCTACAGGCTTGTTACCGTCACCCATTTCAAAAACAGGTACTCCCTGCTTCTCACCGTTAATCTGTAACTGCTTAATGGCAGCAGGTCTGTATACGTCACAGGCTACAAGTAAAGGTCTCTTGCCCTTCTCCTTAAGCTTACCTGCAATCTTGGCTGTTGTGGTTGTCTTACCTGCACCCTGAAGACCTGCCATCATTATGATTGTAGGACCTCCACCGGTCTTAAAAGAAATCTCTGTTGTCTCACTTCCCATGAGTGCAACCATTTCTTCGTTAACAATCTTAATAACCATCTGTCCCGGAGTAAGACTTGACATTACATCCTGTCCAACTGCTCTTTCTGAAACAGTATTAACGAACTGCTTAACAACCTTGAAGTTAACATCAGCTTCCAAAAGAGCCATCTTAACTTCCTTCATTGCTACCTTAACGTCATCCTCTGAAAGTCTTCCCTTTCCTCTGAGACGTTTAAAAATATTTTGTAATTTTTCTGATAAACTGTCAAAAGCCATCAAAAAATCTCCTATAACTCATCTAATATTTTATCGGTTATTGATACTATCTCCACCGCTATGGCACTGTCCTTATCACCTGTCAGTGACTTGGATAGCTCGTGAATACGATTAACATCGTCTTTAATTGCCATGAACTTACTGACCAGATGAAGTTTCTCTTCGTATTCAGATAAGGTCTTGTGGATACGCTTAATCATATCGTGAACACCTTGTCTGCTGATTCCCCGCTCCTCGGCAATTTCACTTAAGGACAGATTATCAAGAACATAATTTTCAAATACATCTTTCTGATTGTCCTTTAATAATTCGCCGTAGAAGTCATAAAGCATTGCCTGCTCAAAAATCTTCTCCATAGCTTATTCCTATCCTTATTTCTGCTCACTTTGACCATATTACACGAAAAAAAAGATGCTGTCAAGCATTTTTTCTTGACAGCATTGAATTTATTATTAAAAACTTGTCTGAACTATTTTTGGATCATATCCTGCATCTTTTAATGCTTCGATAATCTCATCCTTATGTTCCATTCCGAAGGCTTCAAGTGTAATCTTAAGCTCAACTGCAGCATTTCTGTTAATGCTGACAAACTGGTTATGTTCAAGCTTGATTACATTACCCTTGGCATCTGCAATAACCTTGGCAACCTTAAGAAGTTCTCCCGGCTTATCTGGAAGCTGTACTGCAATAGAGAATACTCTTCCTCTCTGAATAAGTCCGTGCTGTACAACAGATGACATTGTAATCACGTCCATATTACCACCACTGATAATCGATACAACCTTCTTGCCTGTTACATTCAGTTTCTTAAGAGCTGCAACAGATAAAAGTCCGGAATTTTCAGCAATCATCTTATGATTCTCAACCATATCAAGGAATGCAACAATGAGTTCATCATCCTCAACAGTAATAATATCATCTATATTCTGCTGAATATATGGAAAAATCTTACTTCCGGGAGTCTTAACGGCTGTACCGTCAGCAATTGTGCTTACACTTGGAAGTGTTGTTACTTTTCCATTCTTCATTGATACCTGCATACAGTTAGCATTGGCAGGTTCAACACCGATAACCTTAATATTAGGATTAAGCATCTTGGCAAGTGTTGATACACCTGTAGCAAGTCCGCCACCACCGATTGGAACAAGAATGTAATCAACAGTTGGAAGTTCTTTGATTATCTCCATTGCGATACTTCCCTGTCCTGTTGCAACCTGAAGGTCATCAAAAGGATGAATAAAAGTATATCCTTCGCTTTCTGCAAGTTTCATTGCGTATTCACAGGCTTCATCATATACATTTCCGTATAAAACAACTTCTGCGCCATAGCTCTTGGTTCTGTTAATTTTAATAATTGGTGTTGAAGTAGGCATTACGATTGTAGCCTTTACACCATATATTTTTGCTGCGTATGCCACGCCCTGGGCATGATTACCGGCTGATGCAGTAATAAGTCCACGACTTCTTTCTTCATCTGTAAGTGTACTTATCTTGTAATATGCACCTCTTACCTTGTATGCTCCGGTGTACTGAAGATTTTCCGGCTTAAAATACACCTTATTGCCTGTCTGATTGCTAAAGTATTCGCTGTATACAAGACGTGTTTCAAGTGTAACCTCCTTCACACGGTCTGCAGCTTCTTCAAATTGTTCAAGTGTTAATTCTTCACTCATTATTATTACCTTCTTATTCTTCGTTAGATTTATCGTCGTTGATTTCAAAGAGTGCATTTACAAATTCATCTGAATTGAATTTCTGTAAATCTTCTACTTTTTCTCCGACACCAATATATTTTACAGGTACATTATACTCTGATTGAATCGCAACTGCAATTCCTCCTTTAGCTGTTCCGTCCATTTTGGTAAGAACTATACCTGAGATATCTGATACTTCCTTAAATTCCCTAAGCTGTGATAATGCATTCTGTCCTGTAGTTCCGTCAAGAACAATAAGGTTTTCTCTATGTGCATCAGGAAATTCTCTTGTGATAATCTTATCAATTTTCTTAAGCTCATCCATAAGATTCTTCTTATTATGAAGTCTTCCGGCTGTATCACAGATTAATACATCAGCATTTCTTGATTTAGCAGCCTGTAAAGCATCAAAAACAACTGCGCCTGGGTCCGAGCCTTCATTCTGAGCAATTATGTCAACACCGGCTCTGTTGGCCCATTCAGTTAACTGTTCAATCGCTGCAGCTCTGAAGGTATCTGCAGCAGCAAGAATAACTTTTTTACCCTGTGCTTTAAGTCCTGCAGCTATTTTTCCGATTGAGGTAGTCTTTCCTACACCGTTAACACCAATTACAAGAATTACTGAGCGCTTATTTTCAAATTCATAAGCGTTTTCCCCGATATTCATCTGTTCTTTAATTGAATTAACGAGTAAATCCTTACATTCAACAGGATCCTTTATCTTAAGTTCTTTTACCTTTGCCTTTAAATCATCAATGATTTTTTCGGTAGTCTCTACTCCTATATCTCCCATAATAAGAGTTTCTTCAAGTTCTTCATAAAAATCATCATCAATTTTTGAAAAACCATGAAATATAGAATTGAGTCCTGATACTATATTATTCCTTGTCTTGGCAAGTCCTGAAACAAGTTTTTTGAAAAATCCCATGTGTGTCCTCCTGAATTAATCTTTCTGTTTCTGCTGTTCATCAAGTTCTTTTTCAATTAAGTCAACAGATACTAATGTAGATACACCCTTTTCCTGCATGGT
>JAZQKW010000128.1:0-8842 GCA_045542375.1 Butyrivibrio sp. | reverse complement strand
TCTCATTTCATTTTACAATACAATTTTTGCCATTTTTCACAGCATCGGTGCAAACAATCTCAATATAGGAATCAACAATGATTTCACAAAACTTCTTTTCCGGCAAAATTCAGGTGTAATCTCCCTACACTTAAAGATTGTGGTACAAAAATCTTCCTTTATATCATTAATTACCGGGGTGCCGCACATCCATACCGCATCCTCATAGTGATGCGCAAGACTTCTGTAATCAAGATTGATGGTACCCACAACTGCTACCTCGTCGTCGGAAACCATGGATTTGGAATGAAGAAAACCGGGAGTGTACTCGTATATTTTCACACCGGCTTTTATAAGCGGCTCGTAATAAGAACGGGTAAGAATATATATAAGCTTCTTGTCACATTTGCCCGGTGTCATAATTCGGACATCAACACCACTTTTGGCAGCATTTTCCAAGGCAACTATGAGAACATTATCAAGTATCAGGTATGGTGACATAATATACACATATTTTTGAGCCCTGTTTATAAGGTTAAGATATACATTTCTGCCATTGGCCTCATCATCAACAGGATAGTCGGTAAAGGGAATAAAAAAGCCCTCAGAATCGACAACTTCGAGATGAGGTCTGTATTCCTCAGAGATTTTTTTTACATTATTAATTCCATATAAAAGAGTTAGAAACATAGTAGTAAGTCCCCACACGCCCTCACCCTTTAGCATAATGGCAGAGTCCTTCCATACTCCAAAAGGATGAGTTTCATTAATGTATTCATCTGCAATGTTAATTCCACCGGTGAAACCCACTTTGCCATCAATAACACATATTTTTCGGTGGTCTCTGTTGTTGTAGCGATTATCCATAAAAGAAATAAGTCGGTTAAATTCATAGCACTCCACCCCATTATCCTTAAGAACGCGTATGGAATTGTCTTTTTTCTTAGAGAGACTGCCAAGACTGTCATACATAAGTCTTACATCCACACCTTTTTTTGCCTTGTCAATTAAGATATTCACTATCTGACTAAGCATTTTGCCCTCTTCAATAATAAAATACTCCATGAAAATAAAGCTTTCCGCTTTTGAAAGCTCCACTAATAACACTTCGTACATATCCTCTCCCCATGAAAAATATTTACAGGATGTATTTCCATACACTGCAGAATTCGCATAATCCACAAGATATAGAGCTTCCGGGTATCTGTAAGGATGCTTCATCCTTAGTTCCTCCATCCTGCTATCTGCAAAATCGGAAGCCTCCCTATACATTCTGATGATGTTATCAAAACGTCTTTTTTCACCCCGGGTAAAATAGATTTTTCCGTACATTCCATATACAATCCAGCCAAAAAACGGAAATACAAGAAGAATAAATATCCACGGTATTTTATACGCAGGGTTCATATCAAGACGTATGAGATAAAATACCATAAGCATAGATATTACAGTGAAAATAGAATTAAGAGGTAAAGATAACTGCCTAAGATAAAGTAATGGCAAAATAATAACTGCAGCCTGTAAAACAACAGCTGCAGTTAAAATAATTATTCTGATTATTTTTTTCATAACACCAGTGCCCCCTTTATTGTATTAAACCGCTCGTAAAAATCCCCAAAAAATTCCTCATTAAACGGAGTCAAAAAAAAGTGGTTAAGAATAGCAACTCCCGCATTTCTTGACATTTCTTCATCTCCTGATTCTTTTATTGCATTGGTTAAATCTTTCAGGAAAAAATGCCAGTCATTTATGTACTGTTCGTAACGGGAAATGTCATCATATCCAAGCCATTTTTCAATACGCACCTTAGTTCTTACGGTACTATGACATTCTTTTGTCTGGATAAAATACTTATGTCCCCTATCTTCGTAGATTCTTCCCAACGGAAACAGACGACATATTCCCGGTCTGTATGCATGCACACTGCACCTTCCCTCTTCATTAAGATAAGGGCATTGCTCCTTCTCACCGCCTAGTTTTAAATTCGGAAGCACAAGACCGTCTACAACAGAAAGCTCAATAGTAGTATCTATCATATAATGAAAGGGTACTCCTGTTCCTCTGGTCAGAAGATGTACATCATAAGGGTCAAGAACTATGGACTGACCCATCCCCCTGCAGCAGGCAGAACAGCCCTTACAGTCGTTACAGCCTATTCTTGCCATATCTGATGCCGTATACAGTCTTCCATCTGAAATTTCCTGTAAATCAATATATCTTTCCATAGATTAATCCTGATTGTTAGCCTCATCAATTCTCATTCTGATTTGCTGCATCCTTTTATCAAGCTGACTTATAAGGTCCGCACAGAAATACAACTCCTCAGTAATATTCTCTGCATCTGCAATGTTCTGCTTGTATTTGAGCTTATGCTCAAGACTTGCCCAGAAATCCATACCTATTGTTCTAAACTGAACCTCAACTCTCATAGGCTTTTTCTCATTGGTAAGGAATATCGGAATCTCAACAATGAGGTGGTAGCTTCTGTAGCCGTTCTTCTTAGGATTACTTATATAATCCTTGGATTCTATTACAGTAATGTCATCCTGCTTAGTAAGATATTCCACAAGCTTATAGATATCATCCGGGAACGAACATATTACTCTGATTCCTGCAATATCATTAAGGTTATTCTCAATTGCCTCCACCGTACATGGCAGATTATTTCTCTCAAGTTTCTCAATTATACTCTTCGGTTTCTTAATCCTGCACTTAATTGATTCAAAAGGATTGCGGTTAGTCTGATGTGAAAGCTCGGCGTTAAGAACGTCTAATTTGGTCTTAACCTCAAGCATTGCACACTCGTATTTCATCATCAAATTCTGAAATCTTTTAATAGATTCATTATCACTGGCAAATTTTTCAAGTATTGTTTCTTTTGTTTCTTTTAACATTGTTATCCTCTTTCTGTATTATCCCAACCAAAAAATTTCTTCAATCTGTACACATATTCCTCCGGATTCTTTTCAAAACATCCGCAGTGCTCCGCCCCGTCTACAAGATACAGGGTCTTCCTTGCCGCACAGGCTCTGTAATTCGCAACACTCATCCTATGGGGTACAAAAGAATCTGCGGTCCCGTGTGCAAAAAATACCGGAACCTTGCATTTCTTCATTGACTCAGTTGCTGACGCTCCCTTCAGACTATAGCCTGCTTTTCTTATACATCGTCTCTCCAAAAGCTTAACGAGCCCCTCCGTACCACCTTCATGTCCCAAAATTACCTTTCGTACAATTTCATAAGGGGTGGTAAAACCACAATCTGCAATAATACCTTTGATATAAGATGGTAATTTTCGACCTGCTGCCATCATAACTGTTGATGCACCCATGGACTCGCCCATAAGATATACAGGCAGTGCATTATCCCTGTGAAGGAATCGGTACCAGGTTCTGCAGTCATAAGACTCCTTAACCCCAAAGCCCATAAATCTGCCTTCACTGTTGCCCTGGGCACGCTCTTCTATAATAAGCACATTGCATTTTTCCTTAACAAGCTCTCTTGCAAGTCCCACGCAATCCTTCCACATCCCACGCCATCCATGCATCATAAGCACGTTACGCTTTGCATCAGGAATACTTATATAATGACCACATAACTTCAGACCGTCATGGGAAATAATAGACACTTCCTGTACATTAACGGTTTCAAGCCAATCCTCATAATAAGGTCTTTTATTCTCTTCCTTGTTGCCCAAAAATTTCTCACCAAGTCTTGAATTCTTTCTGGCAACCATCATCTCAAATGCCTGACGAAGTGCAATCTCCCTGACAACCATAACCGCTGTCACAGCACCCGCCAACATAATAACTGTTGATTTTTTCATACTCACTCTCCATATAAAAGGTATAGCAATATGATACCCTTTTTAGCGAAAGAATAATACAAAAATTTCAATTTTTAATATTTTTTTCCAAGTATTTATTAATTATAAAATAAATGCCGCAGGCAATAATCACACCCACTGAATCTACCAGTACATCACTAAAACAGCCATGCCGTCCACTTACAAAAAGCTGATGCACCTCATCTGACACTGCATATACCACAGAAATAACTCCCGCAACGATTATTGTCTTCACAGGAGATACTCCATGCGCCTTTCTTAATGCAAGAATGACACATAATGTAAGAATCATAAACTCCGTCACATGTGCCATTTTCCTAACTACAATATCCGGGATATGAAGTAAGTCACTTATTACACTGCTTAATCCGCCGGATTCCGTTCCGGTTCCCATGGAAAAGGAAAAAATAATTCCCATCACAAGAACCGCCGGTATCCACCATAAAATTTTCTTTAACATAATGCTTTAATCTTCGCCTTCATGCTGTCTTCACCAATAATATGGATAATGCTCCATAAGTCAGGAGTATTGGCTCTTCCGGTTACTGCAATACGTACGATTTCCGCAATATCCGAAATACTTCCCCTGTAATTCTCAGGATTAGCCTTATATGCCTTCATATCTGATGCAAAAGAAAGCTTGTCTGCTACTACTTTTAATTTATCAAACCATACAGAATTGTCATCCTCATGGCTATAGATTGCAAGATACTCTTCAAGTACTGATTTAACTGTATCCTTATCAAACTTAAATTCTTCTCTATCTGCTGAGTCTTCAAAGAAATATGAAATAAGTTCCATAATCTGTTTAGCATACATAAAGTCCTTACGTCTTCTCTTCTGTCCGATTCCCATATAAAGTCTTAAAATTGCAAGCATCTTGTCCTTATCACCGAACCACTTATCAAGGTTATCCGGTTCATTTTCTGAGGCCCAGTCATAGAGGAAATCATACATCTCCTCTTCAGAAAGCTTAGCAAGCTCGTTCTTACAGATATTGTGAAGCTTGTCTTTGTCAAAAAGTGCCCCTGACTGGCTCATCTTCTCAACTGAGAATGGGAACTCTGTAATGCTCTTATCCTGATTCTTCTCATACCACTCCTCAAAATTAGAGTTAAGAAGTGTCATAAGATATACCTTCATTGATGATGGATGATATCCGTCTTTGCGATAATAATCAAGTGAGAGTTCAGGGTCTTTTCTCTTAGAGAGCTTTCTCTTGCCGCCTGTCTCTTCATCGAATTTCATAAGATGTGCTGTATGTCCGTATGCAGGCATAGGAAATCCTAACACATGGAAAAGTTCATAATGTGTAGGAACCGATGCAAGCCACTCTCCGCCTCTTATAACCATTGTTGTTCTCATAAGGTGGTCATCAATTGCATGGGCAAAATGATATGTTGGAACACCATCTCTCTTAAGAAGCACGATATCATGTATATTCTCAGGAAGTTTAATTTCTCCCATGATGCTGTCTTTAAAATTAATTTCCTTGTCAGGACTTCCCTGTGAACGAAGTCTTAATACATATGTCATTCCCTTCGAAAGCTTTTCTTCGATTTCTTCAAGTGTAAGGCTGCGGCATAAAGCATATTCCCCATAATATCCTGTCATTGCCTTATCTTCTTCCTGCTTAACTCTTACCTGCTCAAGGTCTTCCTCTGTACAAAAGCATGGGTAAGCAAGTCCCTGTTTAACAAGATTCTTGGCATAAGCATGATAAATATCAACTCGCTGACGCTGGAAATAAGGGCCATAGGCATTAACCGGGTCACTGTCATCAAAGCCTGCACCTTCATCAAACTCTATATCAAAATAACGAAGCACATTGATAATTGTCTCTACTGCGCCCTCAACCTTACGCTTCTCATCTGTATCCTCTATTCTGAGGTAAAATACACCACCGTTTCTATGAGCGATTCGCTCATCTGCAAGTGCACTGTATAAATTACCAAGATGTATAAATCCTGTAGGGCTTGGTGCCATTCTTGTTACCTGTGCATTCTTAGGCAGGTCTCTCTGTGGAAACTTCTCCTCATAATATTCAGGTCCATTCACTACATTTGGAAATAAAAGTTCTGCTAATTTGTTGTTATCCATTGTGTCCTCCGTCTTAAATGCTAATAATCTTCTGTTATTTTAGCATATTTTCATTGTTAATCAAGTCTAATTGTCTTCCTATTTCATAATTATGCTCATTTTCACTATTCGCTCTGTAATTATCCATATAGCTTTTCTTAAGTTCCATAACCTCTGTCTCAAATTCCCTTGCAGATATAAGGCTACACCCTGCACCTCTTATTATTATCTGCTCAAGTCCGTCTGAGGTTGCCACCATTATGTCATAATTACCCGCATTTTCGTGAGCAAATTTTTCTATATACCTGTCCGCCGTTTCAGCTTCCTTGGTATATACTACATGAATATTGTGATAATCTGTATATTCCGTATCATGTCCTTTTACCTTATAGGCATCAAATACAACTATAAGCTCTATTTTTCTTATTGCCTGATAGTCGCATAATATGTCAAGAAGTCTGCCCCTTGCCCCATCCAGATTACTTTTGGCAAGTTCCTTTAAGGATTCCCACGCATGAATTATATTGTAACCATCTACAAGAAGGTATTTATCTTTTATTTTGGCAGGCTTATAATTTCTCACAACAGGTGCTGATTCTGACTTACTTTTCTTCCACCTGTTCCCCCTGTTACTTGAGTTGGCGCCTCCTGCTCTCATAATAATGGCATCTATTTCTTCCGTTCCAAGTACAATATCCCTGTTCTCCCTGCCGGTTATCACACCGATTCTGCTGTCCTTAGGTGCTGTTCCGTCAAATATTGGCATATGTGCTTTTTCACGTATTTCATTCCAAGGTAAGACATAACCTGAGCCTCCGGCACAAAATACAGAATCCGGTGTATGTCTTATGTCATTTTCAGGAATATATCCAATACGCTCCACAACCTCTTCCGTATTATGGCATTTCTCATAGCCGTAGAAATTAAGTGTTATTTTGCCATAGCCCTTGGTGTAGGCAGTTACTTCCTTCTGATAATCCTGAATAAGCACTACCGGTGCATGTCCTGTAAGCACTGCCATTCCGTCCTGAATTTCCGGCGGATTCATGGTTCCGTGGAGTCTCTCTATATCAGTCATCGCCCTGCCAAGATTTCCTTCGGGTATTTCCAGCACATAACTGTAATATGGCTCAAGAAGTACACTTTCTGCATACATAAGCCCGTTTCTTACAGCCCTGTAGGTAGCCTGTCTGAAATCTCCGCCCTCCGTATGCTTGGTGTGAGCCTTTCCCGTAACAAGAGTTATCTTCATATCCGTTATTTTGGACCCCGTAAGCACTCCCTTATGAGCCCGTTCCTCAAGATGTGTATGAATAAGTCTCTGCCAGTTTCTTGCCAGAATATCCTCACTGCAATCGGTCTCGTACACCAGACCACAGCCCCTCTCTAAGGGCTCAAGTCTCAAATGTACCTCTGCATAATGTCTCAATGGCTCAAAATGACCTATTCCATAGGACTCTCCTGCAATAGTTTCCTTATATACTATTTTTCCCGTTCCAAATTCTATTACGACACCATATCGTTCTTCTATAATTTTCTTAATAATCTCCGTCTGAACCTCTCCCATAAGTTCAGCCTGAATCTCCCCATTCTCCTCATTATATGCGATGTGAAGTGCCGGTTCCTCCTCTTCAAGCTCCTTTAACTTAGGAAGCATGGTTATAACATCCGTGCCTTTTGGCAAAATAATCCTGTATGTAAGCACAGGTTCAAGAACAGGTAACATTCCCTCACCTGCTACTCCAAGCTGCATACCGCACACAGTCCCCGTAAGACCCGTTACTGCGCATATCATACCCGCCTGCACTTCATCCCTTGTCTCAAAACGTTCACCGGAATATATCCTTATCTGACTTACTTTTCCATATTCCGGAAATTCGTATCTGTTCCTAAGACTTCCTCCCGTGATTTTCATATGAGTGAGTCTTTTGCCCTCTTTGTCCCTTGATATTTTGTATACTATTGCTGAAAATTCAGGGTCATATTCTTTCTCAAGAGAATACCTGGCAATCCCCTCTATTAGTGTATCCACGCCAAAGGATTTAAGTGCTGAGCCAAAATAACACGGGAAAATCTGACGCATAGCCACAGCCTCGGCCACATCCTCCTCTGTTATTTCTTCCCCTTCCAGAAAACGATTCATCAATTCCTCATTAGCGGTTGCCACCTCTTCATAGAATTCATCTTTCTCTGCCTCAAAATCAACTATGGAATTGCTTAGCCTGTCCTTAAGTTCCTTAAGAATAGCATCCTTATCCATTCCTCTCATATCCATTTTGTTGACAAAAATAAAAACAGGTACATTGTATCTTGTAAGTAGCTGCCACAAAGTCTTCGTGTGCCCTGTAACACCATCTGCTGCCGATATTACAAGTATGGCATAATCAAGCACCTGCAGAGTTCTCTCCATTTCGGCCGAAAAATCCACGTGTCCCGGTGTGTCAAGCAAAGTAATATTAAGTTGTTCCGTCCTAATCATTGCCTGTTTGGAAAAAATAGTGATTCCTCTGTCTCTTTCCATGGCAAAATTATCAAGAAATGCATCCTTAGTGTCTACACGTCCCATCTTCCGAATACTTCCGCCCTTAAAAAGCAGATTCTCCGACAAGGTTGTTTTACCTGCATCCACATGTGCCACAATTCCAAGTACTATGTGTTTCATTCCTAACCTCTTTATGCTTTAATTGCCCATCTTAATTTGGTAGAACGGGCTCTGCCGTTTCTTGCACATTCTTCCGCCGATGGTCTTATTACATCTTTTGAAACCTCACTGTACAGACCTTCCTTCTGATGTAATTTAAAATACTGTTTTACCAGTCTGTCCTCTCCCGAATGGAAGGTAAGGATGGCAACTCTTCCGCCTGATTCCATTACTGAGGGAAGCTTTTGTAAAAACTCCTCTAACACCTCAAACTCGCTATTCACATCAATTCTAAG
>JAZQKW010000127.1:0-15289 GCA_045542375.1 Butyrivibrio sp. | reverse complement strand
CTTAACTGTCCGGCGGAGGTGTTCAGAGATATCTATAATTATTATGTAAGATATCTGAATAATACTAAGCTTCTGGATTTTGATGATATGCTTTTGTACTGCTATGAATTACTTACAGAGCGTAAGGATATCCTTAAAAAGTGGCAGGATAGATATAAGTATATTCTCATTGATGAATTTCAGGATATTAACAGAATACAGTACGACATAATCAGAATGCTTGCTTTGCCTCATAACAATATTTTTATTGTGGGAGATGATGACCAGAGCATATACGGCTTCAGAGGCTCTAAGCCGGAGATTATGCTTAATTTTGAAAAGGACTATCCGAGGGCAGAAAAGATTCTCTTAGACAATAATTACCGTTCTACAGGAAATATTGTGGAGTCGGCATCCTATGTCATTGCCCACAATAGACTGCGTTTTAATAAAAATATAAGAACTGATAATCCGGCAGGTGACAAGGTGGATATTCTTGAATTTAACACCTTTAAGGAAGAATATGACCGCATTGTTAGCACGATTAAGACCTTTGTAAAAGCAGGCAAAAAATACTCGGATTACGCCGTTCTTTTCAGAACCAATGCCATAACAGGACCCCTTGTTAGAAGACTGATGGAGAATAATATACCTTTTATACTTAAGGACGGAATACCCAATATTTTTGACCATTGGATATACAAGGACATTGAAGCTTATATGGTGCTGGCGCTTGGAGATAGGAGCAGGAAGAATTTTATACGAATTATGAATAAGCCATTGAGATATATAGGCAGGGATTATGTGACGGATAGGGAAATATCTTTTGGCGAGCTGGAAAAATACTACGAGGGGAAGCCATGGATGATAGAGCGAATTGATAAGCTGGAAAAAGACCTGCATCTTATGTCGGATATGACGCCATTTGGAATGATTAACTACATAAGAAAAGGCATTGGATACGACGATTATCTCAAAACCTATGCAGACGAGCATGACCTTGATAGTAAGGAATTGGTGGAAATAATTGAGGAAATTATGGAGGCTTCAAGGGGTTGCAGAAGCTATGAGGAACTTAAGGAGTATATTGAGGAATATTCAAAAAATCTTAAGGAGTCCCATATGCCGGGGCGTAACAAGGGGGATTCGGTAACTCTTACAACAATGCATAGTGCCAAGGGGCTTGAATATGACACCGTATTCATAATTGATGCCAACGAGGAGATTACGCCGCATAAAAAGGCAATAACGGCTGAGGAAATCGAAGAGGAGAGGCGTATGTTCTATGTGGCAATGACCAGGGCAAAAAACAATCTGAAGATAATGTATGCTAAGGAGAGGTATAATAAGGAACTTGAAGTGTCCAGGTTTGTTAGGGAGATAATGGGGGAAGGTTAGAGGTCACGGCCTTGATACTGTATTGTAATTATATAAACAATTTTTTGTGATTCATCAATGCGGAAAATAGCTATGTAGTTATTGATTAATAGTTGTCGATATCCTTTTCTTGCGTATTTACCCTCGGTTCGTTCTTGATGGGATTGTGGAAATGCAGATAGATTTAGAATTGCTTTTTTGATTCTGTTGACTTGCCCTCTAGCATTTTCAGGGGCTAATTTTTCGTTAGCAATATATTCGTATATTTGATTTAACTCACGAATTGCTTTAGGGGTTATTTTTACAGTGTATTTATCCAAAATATTTATCCTCCAATTCTGTGAAAACTGTTTCAGCATCAACTGCAGAGGCTCCGTTTGCAATTTCAAGTTCTGATTCGTAGATTGCTTGGTCAATGCGGTGGATTCTTGCAAACTGGTCATACAGTTCACTGCTCATAACAACTAAGTCGCTATAGCCGTTCTTAGTAATAAATATGGGTTCCTGGACTTGATGTGCAATATTAGATATTTCATTCGTATTGCGTAAATCCTTAATTGGCATAATAATCGGCATAATAAGCACTTCCTTTCTTTACAATTATGACATAATTATAGCATAATTATGTAAAAATGACAATGAGGAATATGTTGGTAGATTGATTGTGATTTTACTAATGTATCTCAAAATATTGAGCAGAATATATTGATTTTTTTATATATCAATGCTACAATATTACTTGTAATTGCTTCTACTATGAGAAGCCGTGAGATGCTTCCTACTTTGAGGAATAGAATCTCACCATCTATAAGATGATGAAATAGTAAGCTGTCAGAATTGGCAGCTTAATTTTTTGAAGAAAAGCACTAGGAGGATATATTAATGAACAATTATCCATTTATGACTGTCAACTCAACAGGAGAAGTTGTTACTTATTCAGCATTGGAGAATGAGGCAACTAAGGTTTTTATTGATAAGCAGGAAGATAGCTGCTCATTGGAGTTTGAATTATCACGTGACGATATTCAGCTTGTAAAAGCTTCGGGATATGCTGATACAGATGTAATGAGATGGGAAGGACATATACTTGAGTTAAAAGATGTTCTCCTTGCTTTGGCTAAGGACAAGGCAGATAATGATAAGAATAATGCGTAAAAAAATCACATCCTTCATACCGGAAGGATGTGATTTTGATTTATAAATCTTCTTCGTCTACGAGTTCATCGTATTCTGCAAGGTCGAGCTGCTCATCAAAAGCATCAGCTGCGATTTCATATTCTTCATCATCTTCGATGTTGTCAAGCTGTGGTTCGCCTGACGCATCTTCAGAGTAACGGTAGAGGTATACTTCTCCGTTGTCCTCTTCCTCGCCGCCTAATGGGAGGAGCGCGATATACTGTCTTCCGCCGGCTTCATAAATTGAGATAACAGCACATTCAACCTCTGTATCGTCATCAAGAGTGAGTGTAACTGTTCCTTCTAAAATTTCTTCATTATCCATAATAATCACCTTTTCATAAAAAATTGATAAGATAATATTATCAGATAATATATCCGATGGCAATGAGAATTGTGTTATTTTTGAGAAAAGATGCAATTACTTATTGAGAAAATTAGAAAAAATTGATATTATAGAAAGGATTGTGAATTTAGAGAATATACGAGGATATATTATGAGAGAAAAATTAGGGAGCAGGCTTGGATTTATACTTTTAAGTGCAGGCTGTGCCATTGGAATAGGAAATGTGTGGAAGTTTCCATATGTTGTAGGTCAGAACGGAGGCGGAATATTTGTATTACTATATCTGTTCTTTTTACTGGTAATAGGAATACCCGTAATGACTATGGAATTTTCTATAGGTAGAGCCAGTCAGAAAAGTCCGGCCGCAATGTATCAGGAATTAGAGCCTAAGGGAACAAAGTGGCACGTTCACGGTAAAATGGCAGTTATAGGAAATTATCTGTTAATGATGTTCTACACAACAGTTGCAGGATGGATGTTATATTATTTTGTATCAACCGCTAACGGAAGTCTTGCGGGACTTGATGCACAGAGTGTTGCTAATTATTATGATGGGATGAAGGCCAATGGAGGAACATCGGTACTTTATATGGGTATTGTTGTGGTGCTTGGCTTTCTGGTATGTTCATTTGGTCTGCAGAAGGGACTTGAGAAAGTAACTAAGGTAATGATGGTTGCCCTGATTGTAATTATGATTGTTCTTGCAGGAAGAAGCTTCTTTATGGATGGAGCAGCAGAAGGACTTAGTTTTTATCTTAAGCCTGATATCGAAAAGGTTAAGTCTGTTGGAATATTTAATGTTATAGTGGCAGCACTGAATCAGTCGTTCTTCACATTGAGTCTTGGTATGGGTTCAATGGCTATATTTGGGAGCTACATAGACAAGAAGCGTTCACTTATGGGTGAGGCTGTTAATGTTGCCGTGCTTGATACTTTCGTTGCAGTCACATCGGGACTTATTATTTTTCCTGCATGTTTTGCATACGGAGTTAAGCCGGATAGCGGTCCGGGGCTTGTGTTTATAACATTACCTAATATCTTTAATAATATGCCGATGGGAAGATTATGGGGAAGTCTGTTCTTTGTATTTATGTCATTTGCATCACTTTCCACGGTACTTGCAGTATTTGAAGCAATACTTTCATCTACTATGGATTTATTCAAGTGGAGCAGAAAGAAGGCATGCCTTATTAATGGTATAGCAATGTTTGTGCTTTCTCTTCCATGTGCACTGGGATTCAGTGCGCTTAAGAAGATTACACCTTTTGGTGCGGGCTCAAGCATAATGGATTTATGGGATTTTATAGTATCACAGTTATTCCTGCCAATAGGATGTCTGGTTATTGTATTGTTCTGTGTGTGTAAAAAGGGCTGGGGCTGGAATAAGTTTATGGAAGAAGCAAATGAAGGAAAAGGCATTAAGATTAAGAACTTTATGCGTGGGTATATAACCTATGTGTTGCCGGTAATCATTGTGATTTTGTTTGGTATGGGATTATATAATTTCTTTAAGTAGATTAGGAGATAACGAAATGTATAATAATATTCTTGAGGCTATAGGGAATACACCTTTAGTACAGTTAAGAAATATGACTGATGAAAACAGTGCAAGAATTCTTGTCAAATATGAGGGTCTTAATGTAGGAGGCTCAATTAAGACGAGAACTGCCTATAATATGATTCTTGAAGCAGAGCGTCAGGGCAAAATAGGACCGGATACAATAATCGTAGAGCCTACAAGCGGTAATCAGGGCGTTGGTCTTGCCTTAATTGGAGCGGTTAAGGGATATAAGACAATAATAGTTATGCCTGATTCAGTAAGCGAAGAAAGAAGGCTTCTTGTGCGTCATTACGGAGCAGAGGTTATTCTTGTTCATGATGACGGAGATATTGGAAAATGTATAGATGAATGTCTTAATACAGCCCTTAAAATGGCAGAGGAGAATCCTAAGGTATTTGTGCCACAGCAATTTGCCAATCCTGCCAATCCGCAGATTCATCGCGACCAGACTGCTCTTGAGATTTTGAGAGAGGTTGATGGACCTATAGATGGCTTCTGTTCGGGAATCGGAACCGGTGGAACAATAACAGGAATAGGAGAGATTCTTAAGGAACATAATCCGGATATGACCATATGGGCTGTTGAGCCTGTTAATGCGGCAATTCTTTCCGGAGGCTCAATTGGAACTCATCTCCAGATGGGTATTGGTGACGGACTTATTCCTGACATACTTAATGTTAATATTTATGACGACATATGTATGATAGAGGATGATGAGGCAATTAAGACTGCTCAGAATCTTGCAAGACATGAAGGATTGATGTGTGGAATATCAAGTGGAACCAACGTAGCGGCCGCTATTAAGTTGGCTAAGAAGCTTGGACCTGGTAAGACTGTTGTAACTGTACTTCCGGATACGGCGGAGAGATATTTCAGTACACCGCTTTTTGAGGACTAATTGGAGAATTATTAATGGAAAATTACTACAGAACCAATATAAAGCATTATTTTTTATTTATTCCTGTAATTATAGGGCTATTGGTGTGGGGATACCATCATGATAATGTTATTGCTTATCTGATAATTGCTGTATGGATGATTGTATTTCTGGTAATAGGAATTGTAAAGACCTATAAACAGCGGGTGCATACAGATGAGATAATGCACAGGGGAAAGAACTATATGGCAGAGGTCAGGAAGATAATTAAATGCAAGCATAAGCTTTCGACCTATTACATATTAGAGGTGGAAGCTGAAGAGGGATACAATGACAAACATGTGTATTATAGTGAACCATTATATAACTACGCATACAGAAAGAAGCATATACCTACAACCGTAAGGGTATATAAATTCGGTAAAGAAGTGTTTGTGGATTTTAATACTGTACCTAATGCAACTGCTTTTCCTCTGGATGTTAAGCAGGAGAAGTTCAAAATAGCATTTCATAATAAGTTTTTGTATCTGTTAGTAACTGTTATGCCGTTTGCAGCACTTTTTATTTTAAAATAGAGGATAGAGAATATGAACATCAGAGAACATAAGATAATACTTGCATCTGCGTCGCCGAGAAGAAGAGAGTTGTTGCGACTTGCAGATCTTGAATTTACAGTTCTGCCTTCAACCGGTGAGGAAGTTATTAGTGAAACATTACCGGACAAGGTAGTAATGCAGCTTTCAAAGGATAAAGCACAGGAAATTGCTGCCGGAAGTGAATATGGAACAGTTATTATAGGTGCAGATACCGTAGTTGCCATGAATGATATGATTCTTGGTAAGCCTAAGGATAGAGATGATGCTTTCAGAATGATATGCACATTAAGAAATAGTAGTCACAGCGTATATACGGGTGTAACCATTATATATCATGGTGTGGACGGTGACGTAATCAGAACCTTTGCCTGTGAGACCAAAGTGTACGTGTATGATATGACAGACGAAGAGATATGGGCATATATCGATACCGGAGAACCTATGGACAAAGCGGGGGCTTATGGTATTCAGGGCAGATTTGCAGAATATGTTTCACATATTGAAGGTGATTATAATAATGTTGTAGGATTGCCGTTATCGGCTCTTTTACAGGAAGCTAAGAAGATGGAGGTATAGTATGGAACTTGACAGAATATGCGCAGAGGTGTTTTTAAAGGAACAGGACAAGTTATTTCCAATGCCTGTTGCAGAGACTGTAGAGGAAGCAATGGAATTCCTTGAGGATTGTATGGCAACAGTATTTCCGGACAAAAAAGCTCTTCTTAAATATATTGACGAAGAAGGAATTGATGTAGAGGGAGATATAACCGAGGAATTGGAAGTATTTGCATTGCCGGACGGAAGGTATCTGTATGTTGAGGCATAGAGTTAGAACTGCAATATTATTGGTACTTGTAACACTTTTGGTGCTCACGGGATGCAGTAATATTAAATTTGCCATGCCTTTATCCAAAAATGAATTTGCCGAACTTAAGGGAAGATATTTTTCCACTGGAATGGCAGAGGTTCTTTTGGCAGAACAGAAATATTCCTATGAGAATTTTTTTGACAAACAGGTATGGTCAAAATATATGCAGGGCACTACCATGGAAGAATATGTAAAAAATTCGGTTATGGATACAGTTAAGAGTCTTATGTGTCTTAATCATATTGCAGAAGAAATGGATATTGTTTTGACAGAGGATGAGGATGCCAGGATGGCAGAGGCAGCAGATAACTATTGTAATACTTATGAAAATTCGCCAGAAGGGGAATATCGTGAGAATGTTGAGAATATATACAGAATGATTATGCTTGCAGAGAAAGCATTTTATGCCATTACAGGGGACGTTGAGGAAGAGGTAAGTGCGGATGAGGCAAGAACCATATCGGTGCAGTATATTTTTCTCAGTACAATGGAAAAGGATGAAGATGGTAATATCACAGAGGTGGATGATGCCGCTAAAAATATCACCAGAAGACAGATGGAAAAGCTTCTTAAGGAGATTAAAGATGGTGGAGATTTTGCTGCAATAGCGCTAAGAGAAAGCGAAGCTAAGGAGTATATACTTGAGCTTGGAAGAGGTCAGTATAATAAGACCTTTGAAGATGCAGCGTTCTCTATTGAGATGGGAGAAGTAAGTGAAGTTGTGGAAACCGATTATGGTTATTACATTATTAAATGTATTAATGACAACATTGAGGGGAATATAGAAAGGCGCAAGTCGGAAATAGTTCTTCAGAGAAGACGGGAGATTTTTGAGGCGTATTATCTTGAACATGCAGATAATCTTAAAGTAAGATTTAATGATAAATTCCTGAATGGTATAGATATGGAAAATATTAGCACCGGAAATGGAGAGTTAATTAACACATATAAACAAATTATTAGCACTCACTAATGATGAGTGCTAAAATTTCTTGACTTTAATTGTAATAAGTATTAGTATACTCATAGAACATTTTTTTAAGGAGTGATATACAATGTCAGCACAACATGGAAATTTATCAATTAACAGCGAAAATATTTTTCCTATAATTAAGAAATGGATGTATTCAGACCACGACATCTTTTTTAGAGAGCTTATCTCTAATGGATGCGATGCGATAACCAAACTTAAGAAATTAGAGTTAATGGGAGAATACAGTATTCCTGAAGCTACTCAGATGAAGATTCAGGTAAATGTAAGCTCTAAGGATAAGACTATTCAGTTTATAGACACAGGTCTTGGAATGACAGCGGATGAAGTTAAAGAATATATCAACCAGATTGCTTTTTCAGGAGCAGAGGCTTTCCTTGAAAAATACAAGGATAAAGCTAACGAGGACCAGATTATTGGTCATTTTGGTCTCGGATTTTATTCAGCATTTATGGTGGCTGAAAGAGTAACAATTGATACACTTTCATATAAAGATGGTGCAACACCAGTTCACTGGGAATGTGACGGTGGAACTGAATATGATATGGAAGACGGTGACAGAGAGGAAATAGGAACAACAATTACACTCTATCTTAATGAAGATTGTACTGAATTTGCCAACGAATACAGAGCAAGAGAAGTAATTGAAAAGTACTGTTCTTTTATGCCATATGAGATTTATCTTACTAATGTGGATGATACAGAAGAGAAGACTCAGACAGTTGAAAAGGATGAGCTACTTGATACTGATACAGTAGTTGAGACTATTGTTGAAGAAGCCAAAATGGAAGAGCAGGAGGATGAAGACGGCAACAAGCAGATGGTTGAGGTTGCTCCTGCAACAGAAAAATACAAAATCAAGAAAAGACCGGTTGCACTTAATGATACTAAGCCACTTTGGACAAAACATCCTAATGAGTGTACCGAAGAGGATTACAAGAATTTCTACAGAAAGGTATTCCGTGATTACAAGGAACCACTGTTTTGGATTCACTTAAATATGGACTATCCGTTTAATCTTAAAGGAATTCTTTATTTCCCTAAGATTAACCTTGAATTCGAGTCGGCAGAGGGTGTAATCAAGCTTTATAATAATCAGGTATTCGTAGCTGATAACATTAAGGAAGTTATTCCTGAGTTCCTTATGCTTTTAAAGGGTGTAATTGACTGTCCGGATCTTCCGCTTAATGTATCAAGAAGTGCGCTCCAGAATGATGGTTTTGTTAAAAAGATATCTGATTATATTACCAAGAAGGTTGCAGATAAGCTTTCAGGTATGTGCAAGACAGATAAAGAGAATTACGAAAAATACTGGGATGATATCAGCCCATTTATTAAGTTTGGATGCCTTAAGGACGATAAATTCTGTGACAAGATGAAGGATTATATTTTGTTCAAAAATCTTGATGGAAAATACCTTACAATGCCTGAATGTCTTGAAGCTAATAAGGAAAAACACGAAAATCAGATTTTTTATGTATCTAACGAGACTGAGCAGGGTCAGTATGTAAAGATGTTTAAGGATGCAGGGCTTGATGCAGTTATTCTTAAGCACAGTATTGACCAGCCTTTCATTACTCATCTTGAGCAGAAGAACGAAAATGTTCATTTCTTAAGTATTGATTCGGATCTTTCATCAGTATTTAAGGAAGAAAGCACTGAGGATGAGACTAAGGATGCTAACGCAAAGCTTATGGAAATCTTCAGAAAAGAGCTTAAGGATGATACACTTCTTGTTAAGGCAGAAAAGCTGATTAATTCGGATATTTCTGCAATGATTACAGTTAATGAGGAGTCAAAGCGTATGGCTGATATGATGAAGATGTATGCGATGCATGGTATGGACCCATCATTATTTGGCGGAACAACTGAGACGCTGGTTCTTAACCTTAATAACACTCTTGTTAAGTATATACTTGACAACCCTGAGAGTGAAAATGTTACAATGATGTGTGAACAGTTGTATGATTTGGCAAGAATCAGTCATGCTCCACTTAACCCTGAGCAGATGACGGCTTTTGTTACAAGAAGCAATGAAATTATGAAACTCCTTACAAAATAAGATTTATAGGATGATATAATGATTGAGAATTCTAATTTGAACAAAGATGACGATCTTGAATTGATGTATGTCAGAGTTGATGTTAACAATGACAAAGAGCAGCAGTCCTTTAATAATTTTAAGAAGATGAACAGAAGACGTAAGTTTATTAAGAATCTGTACATTTATCTGATTATTATTGTATCTGCTGTGGCTTTGGCATTCCTTATTAACCGTTTTGTCATTATTAATGCCCATGTTCCTACGGAATCCATGGATCCTACAATTAATGTTAATGACAAATTAATAGGCTTTAGACTGGCATACCTGTTTAAGGATCCGCAGCGTGGAGATATTGTTATCTTTAAATATCCGGATGATGAATCACAGATATTTATCAAGAGAATAATTGGTGTGCCGGGAGATAAGGTTGAAATTGTAGAGGGTGTACTTTATCTTAATGATAAACCAACCTACGAGCAGTACATTAAAGAGAAGATGTATGGAAATTATGGTCCTTACGAGGTACCGGATGATTGTTATTTTGTACTCGGAGATAACAGAAACGTCTCTGAGGATGCAAGATTCTGGCAAAATACTTATGTCACGAGAAAACAGATACTTGCTAAAGCATGGTTTAAGTATTCTCCGGGCTTTTCTTCAATTAATTAAAATATAGTGCATAAGGACTATTTAGTAATATGAAGATTTATGTCATAATTAGTATTGATGGAGAGAATAAAATATGGATGTAAAAGATTTTTATTACGATCTGCCTGAGGAACTTATTGCACAGGACCCTTTGGAGGACAGATCTTCATCAAGATTGCTTGTTCTGAATAAGAATACCGGCGAGCTTGAACATAAGGTATTTAAGGATATTCTTGAATATCTGAATCCGGGAGACTGTCTTGTGATTAACGATACCAAAGTAATACCGGCAAGACTTATGGGCGTCAAGGAAGATACAGGAGCTGCCATAGAAGTGCTTTTGCTTAAGAGAGGTGCTGATGATATATGGGAATGCCTGGTTAAGCCGGGGAGAAAGGCAAGACCGGGTGCTGTAATAGTATTCGGGGATGGTCTTTTGAAGGGCAGAATAGTAGATGTGGTAGATGACGGCAACCGTCTTATCCAATTTGAATATGATGGTATTTTTGAAGAGATACTTGATAAGCTGGGACAGATGCCATTGCCACCTTACATAACACATGCACTTAAGGATAAGAATCGATATCAGACAGTATATGCCAAGAATGAAGGGTCAGCGGCTGCACCGACAGCAGGACTGCATTTCACTAATGACCTTCTTAAGAGTATAGAAGAGAAGGGAATACACATTGCAAGAGTTACTCTTCATGTTGGACTTGGTACCTTTAGACCTGTTAAGGTAGACAGAATAGAAGAGCACCATATGCACACTGAATTCTATTGTATAGATGATAGTGAAGCTGAGAAGATTAACAACGCAAGACGCAATGGCGGAAGAATAATCGCTGTTGGAACTACAAGCTGCAGAACTCTTGAATCAGCGGCTACAGATGATGGATATATTCCTGCATCCAGTGGTGACACAGACATATTTATATATCCGGGATACAGATTCAAGGCAGTGGATTGTCTTATTACGAATTTTCATCTGCCTGAATCGACTTTAGTTATGCTTGTATCGGCACTAGCCGGTAAGGATATAATAATGAACGCGTACAATGAAGCTGTTGAGAACAGATATAGATTCTTCAGTTTCGGAGATGCGATGTTCATTACCAATTAACAATATACACTTATATATGTGGAGGTAATTATGAGCGACGTTATGGGAAACGAAAACACCGAAAAGCGTTGGGCTAAGAGAATGACCATTAATGCAACTATTAAGTTGCAGACAATCAACAATGACAGAGCGGTTACTTATGAACCGAACAGAGATGTCTTTGACGTTGTTGTAACTAATATTTCCAAGGGTGGTATCGGTCTTGAGACTACAGAATTTTTGCCGCTTAATTCCTATTATGAGGCTAAGATTGTATTGTGGACAAGAGAAACTTTTGACGCAACTATTGAAGTAGTGAGAATGGAAAGCAAGGATGATACAGGCATGATTTCATACGGATGTAAGTTCATCGGTTTAAGTCCTGCTGACCAGTTTAAGATTGATGTATATCAGATAGTTAGCGAGACTAATTAATTTTATATGTGAAAAATTAGGGCAATCCTCAAAGTGAGGGAGGTCCTATTTTTTTGTCCCTAAAATGTGACTGGTAAATATTTACTATTGTATTTTGCAAAAATAGCAGGTACGCTTATTACAGCGAACCTGCTATCGCATTTATTTTTTAGATCTGTATCTGGCTGTATGGTCAAGAATTTTCTTACGAATTCTTAAACTCTTAGGTGTTACTTCAAGTAACTCATCAGTATCGATGAATTCAAGAGACTGTTCAAGACTTAATATTCTTGGTGGTACAAGTCTTAAAGCATCATCTGCACTTGAAGAACGGGTGTTGGTAAGGTGTTTTGTCTTACATACATTAACCTCAATGTCGTCCGAGCGTCCGGTCTGTCCAACAATCATACCTGCATATACTTTTTCACCAGGTCCGATGAAAAGAGTTCCTCTTTCCTGAGCATTGAATAGACCATAGGTAATTGCTTCCCCGTTTTCAAAGGCAATAAGTGAACCCTGCTTACGGTATGAAAGGTCTCCCTTATATGGTCCATAGCCGTCGAACATTGTGTTGATAACACCACTTCCCTTAGTATCTGTAAGGAATTCATTAGTATATCCGATTAAGCCTCTTGATGGGATAGAGAATTCAAGTCTTGTAGAGCCACCATTAATTGGTGCCATACCGTTTAATTCACCTTTTCTTACACTTAATTTCTGGATAACGGTACCTGAACAGTCCTCAGGAACGTCAACATATGCGACCTCCATTGGTTCAAGCTTGTTGCCACGTTCATCATAGTGGTAGAGAACCTCGGCTTTGCTTACTGCAAATTCATATCCCTCACGTCTCATATTTTCAATAAGAACGGAAAGATGCAGTTCGCCACGTCCTGATACCTTGAAACTGTTCATATCATCAGTTTCTTCAACTCTTAAGCTTACGTCAGTGTTGAGCTCTCTGAAAAGACGATCTCTTAAGTGTCTTGAGGTAACAAATTTTCCTTCCTGACCTGCCAAAGGAGAGTCATTAACCATAAAATTCATTGCAATTGTAGGCTCTGAAATCTTCTGGAACGGAATAGGGATTGCTGAGTCGAGGGAACATACCGTATCACCTATCATAAGGTCAGTAATTCCTGATACAGCAACGATTGCCCCCATTGATGCTTCGTTTACTTCAACCTTGTTAAGCCCGTCAAATTCATATAATTTAGTAATTTTAACACGCTGGTGCTTATCTTCATCATGGTGGTTAACAAGCATTACTTCCTGATTAACCTTGATTTTGCCGTTTTCTATTTTTCCGACACCGATACGACCTACATACTCATTGTAGTCAATTGTGCTGATAAGAAGCTGTAAAGGCGCTTCCTCATCCCCGCTTGGTCCCGGAATATGCTTGATAATTGTTTCAAACAAAGGTTCCAGAGTAGAAGATTCATCTTCAATATTATACTTGGCAAAACCTTCTCTTGCAGAAGCAAATACAAAAGGACAGTCAAGCTGCTTGTCGTTGGCATCAAGTTCAAGAAGAAGTTCAAGAACTTCGTCTACAACCTCATCCGGTCTTGCCTCAGGTCGGTCTATTTTGTTAACGCATACAATAAGGTCAAGATCAAGGTCAAGTGCCTTGTGAAGAACGAATTTGGTCTGTGGCATAACGCCTTCATAGGCATCCACAACGAGAATTACACCATTAACCATCTTAAGTACACGCTCAACCTCACCGCCAAAGTCCGCATGGCCCGGAGTATCAATAATGTTAATTTTGGTATCTTTATAGTGAACAGCGGTATTCTTAGAAAGAATTGTAATACCTCTTTCACGTTCAATGTCATTAGAATCCATTACACGTTCAGCCACTTCCTGATTGGCTCTGAACGTACCGCTTTGTTTTAAAAGCTCATCTACGAGTGTCGTTTTGCCATGGTCTACATGGGCAATAATTGCAATGTTACGAACATCTTCACGTTTTGTAATCATAAAACGCCTCCATTAATATATTTTTCTAATAAGCAACCACATTATTTTATCACAAAATAAACTTTTTACAAGTTTTTGTTCTAAAACAATAAAAATATGCATATAAATAATATTGATAAAATTATCAAACAACATCCGGCAGCGCCGGAGTGCAAAAAAGAAGGGAGAAATACAGATATGCTTGATAAGGTTATTGAGAACAACAGAGTAACGATTATTGGAGAGGTTGTATCGGAATTTGAGTACAGCCATGAGGTGTATGGCGAGGGCTTCTATACCCTCAATATTTCGGTTAACCGTCTTTCCAACAGTGTGGATATTATTCCACTTATGGTATCAGAGAGGCTTGTTGATGTAACAGAGGACTTAAGAGGAGTGATTATTGAGGCATCCGGACAGTTCCGTTCTTACAACAGACATGAGGAGACAAGAAACCGACTTGTGCTTTCAATTTTTGTAAGAGAGCTTCAGTTCCTTGACGATTACATGGAGGAAAACAGCACTAATCAGATATTCCTTGACGGATATATCTGCAAACCATCAATTTATCGTAAAACCCCGCTTGGCAGGGAAATCGCTGATATTTTGATTGCGGTCAACAGACCATATGGTAAATCCGATTACATTCCATGTATTGCATGGGGCAGAAATGCAAGATTTGCTGCCGGCTTTGAAGTGGGTACTCATATTCAGATATATGGACGAATTCAGAGCAGGGAATACACCAAGAAAATCAACGAGGAGGAATGCGAAAGAAGAACAGCTTACGAAGTGTCCGTAAGCAAAATTGAATGTTTTGATGAATGATTGTTCAGGCGGCTCGAAGGAGCCGCCTTTTTTGATGTAAAAATACATTCGCGAAAATTACAAGTTCTCTTATGCAAAAAAAGCATAAGGAGGATTTTATCAATGAAACAATGGACATTAAGAGAGGTATGTGCGCTTGTAGGAGTATCCAGACGTGCCATACAGGGCTATGAGAAAATCGGTATGGTTGCTTCCACCGGAAAAAACAAATACGGTCACCTGCTGTACGACGAGGAGGCTGTAGAGACAATCCGGACCATTAAGATGTACAGGGACTTTGGATTCTCAGTAAAGGATACGGCGTATCTCATGAAGGCTGATGACTTTGTAAAAAAAGTGTGCTTAAAAAACCGTTTGTCAGAAATGGAAAAAGATTTGGAGGTGTTAAAAGCTAATATTAAGATTGTAAGAAAAATATTGGAGTGATGAATATTGACTGCACCTTGCGTGCAGTCATAATCTTTTTAGTAGAAGTATACCTTAAAAAAAGTCGTTGACTGCACGCAACGTGCAGTTA
>JAZQKW010000126.1:0-2378 GCA_045542375.1 Butyrivibrio sp. | reverse complement strand
GGCGAGAGTGGTTGCTGCAAGAACCCGCTCAAAATTTATCGGTGGTGAAAGAGCCTGCTATGATGAAAAATTAATGTAGATTTACGAAACTGTACCGGATGACGGTGCAGTTTTTTTGCATTGTATTCCTTGCGATTTAATCCCCTTGCGTTTGGACAATGTAATTTTGGACAAAAGGGATAGATTTATCCAAAAAATGTTCGAGATGTTTTTGTTGAAAAACGAGCTATCCTGAAATATTGGACATAATAAAGTGAAAAATTGCTGAAATGTCCAAAGAGCAATCTGATTTAAAGTTATTTTGGTTTGGACAAAAGTTGCGGTTTTGACCAAAATATGTCCAAACTCTAAGAAGAAGGCAAAAAAACACTTGAATTTGGACATATACGGAAAATTGACCAAAAATTGTCCAAACGAGACAGAACGATATCCCCAAACGACACAGAACACATATGAAATATGTTATAGACAATATCTGTAAAAAGTGATAAAATTATCAGATGATAATGAAAATAATGGGAAAACTATGCACAAAAATATATGCATGCAGGAGGTCTAAATGAAAGGAATAATTTTGGCCGGAGGTTCGGGAACAAGACTTTATCCCCTTACCAAGGTTACATCAAAGCAGCTTTTACCAATATACGATAAGCCAATGATATACTATCCGATGTCAGTGCTTATGAATGCGGGAATTAGGGATATACTTATTATATCAACGCCGCAGGATACACCAAGATTTAAGGATTTGTTAGGAGACGGACACCAGTATGGAGTTAATCTCTCATATGCTGTACAGCCATCACCGGACGGACTGGCACAGGCATTTATTATAGGTGCAGATTTTATTGGTGATGATACGGTTGCAATGGTGCTTGGAGATAATATTTTTGCAGGACACGGACTTAAGAAGAGACTTAAGGCAGCTGTTAGCAATGCAGAGTCAGGCAAGGGCGCAACAGTATTTGGATACTATGTTGAGGACCCTGAGAGATTCGGTATTGTTGAATTTGATTCTACAGGAAGAGCTATTTCTATTGAAGAAAAGCCACAGCAGCCTAAGAGTAACTACTGTGTAACAGGCCTTTATTTCTATGACAACAGAGTTGTGGAATATGCTAAGAATCTTAAGCCATCTGCAAGAGGAGAGCTTGAGATAACAGACCTTAACAGAATATATCTTGATAACGGAGATTTGAATGTAGAGCTTCTTGGACAGGGATTTACATGGCTTGATACAGGAACACATGAAAGTCTTGTGGAAGCAACTAACTTTGTTAAGACAGTGGAGACGCATCAGCATCGTAAGATTGCATGTCTTGAAGAAATTGCTTATCTCAATGGATGGATTAGCAGGGAAGATGTGCTTAAAGTATATGAAGAACTTAAGAAGAATCAGTACGGACAGTATCTTAAGGACGTACTTGATGGCAAATATATTGACGTATTACATTGATTAAGGAGAATGAAAGAATGAACATTATAGTAACAGGTGGAGCAGGATTTATTGGAAGTAACTTTGTATTTCATATGTTGAATAAATATCCGGACTACAGAATTGTATGTCTTGATTGCCTTACTTATGCAGGTAATTTATCAACACTTGCACCGGTAATGGATAACCCTAACTTCAGATTCGTTAAAGAATCAATTACAGACAGAGAAGCAGTATACAAGCTCTTCGAAGAAGAACATCCTGATATGGTAGTTAACTTTGCAGCAGAAAGTCACGTTGACCGTTCAATTGAGAATCCTGAAGTGTTCCTTGACACTAATATTAAGGGAACGGCAGTTCTTATGGATGCATGCCGTAAGTATGGAATTAAGAGATATCATCAGGTATCTACAGATGAGGTATATGGAGACCTTCCACTTGACAGACCTGACCTTTTCTTCACAGAAGAGACACCAATTCATACAAGCAGTCCTTACAGCTCATCTAAGGCAGCAGCAGACCTTTTGGTGCTTGCTTACCACAGAACTTACGGACTTCCTGTATCAATCAGCCGTTGCTCTAACAACTACGGTCCATATCACTTCCCAGAGAAGTTGATTCCACTTATGATTGCTAACGCTCTTAATGATAAGCCACTTCCGGTATACGGAGAAGGACTTAACGTGCGTGACTGGTTATATGTAGAAGACCACTGTAAGGCAATTGACCTTATTATCCATAAGGGAAGAGTGGGTGAAGTATACAATATCGGTGGACACAATGAAATGAAGAACATCGATATCGTTAAGATTATCTGTAAGGAACTTAATAAGCCTGAGAGCTTAATCACATATGTAACAGACAGAAAGGGACACGATATGCGTTACGCAATCGACCCAACTAAGATTCATAATGAACTTGGTTGGTTACCTGAGACTATGTT
>JAZQKW010000125.1:0-5197 GCA_045542375.1 Butyrivibrio sp. | reverse complement strand
CGGCAAGATGAGTAAGTCAAAAGGTAATGTGCTTTATGCAGATGACCTTGTGGATTTCTTTGGAGTGGATGCGGTAAGATTCTTTGTTTTACACGAAATGCCATTTGAAAATGACGGTGTAATTACATGGGAGCTTATGGTAGAAAGACTTAATTCAGAGCTTGCTAACACCCTTGGAAATCTTGTTAACAGAACAATTTCTATGTCTAACAAGTATTTTGGCGGTGTGGTTAATAACACAGGAGTATCTGAAGAGGTTGATGCGGACCTTAAGAATACTATTCTTGAAGCTGTTAAGAAGGTTGATGAGAAGATGGATAAGCTTCGTGTTGCAGATGCAATTACAGAAATCTTCAACATCTTTAAGAGATGCAATAAATATATTGATGAGACAATGCCTTGGGCACTTGCTAAGGATGAAGAGAAGAAGGCTCGTCTTGAGACAGTTCTCTACAATCTTGTTGAAGGAATCAGCATAGGTGCTACACTTTTATCAGCTCATATGCCTGAAACAGCAGATAAGATTCTTGCACAGCTTAATGCACCTAAGAGAGAACTTTCTGACCTTGAGACATTTGGTCTGTATCCATCAGGTAACAAAGTAGTTGAGAAACCGGAAATTCTTTTTGCAAGACTTGATGTTAATGAGGTGCTTGAAAAGGTTGAAGCTATGAAGGCGGCAGCAGGAGAAAGCGACCTTGAAAAAGAACATCCGGGAATTGATGTTGAGAAGAAGCCGGAAATCACAATTGATGATTTTGATAAGATTCAGCTTAGAATTGGTGAGATTCTTAAGTGTGAAGAGGTACCTAAATCTAAGAAGCTTCTCTGCTCACAGGTTAAAATTGGCAGTGAGGTTAAGCAGATTGTATCAGGAATTAAGATGCAGTATTCAGCAGAAGAGATGGTTGGTAAGAAGGTTGTAGTGGTTGCTAACTTAAAGCCTGCTAAGCTTGCAGGGCTTCTTTCAGAAGGTATGTTATTATGTGCAGAAGATGCAGAAGGAAATCTTGCACTTCTTAACGCTGAGAAGGATATGCCTAACGGAGCGGAGATTGGCTAATGGCAAAAATATTTGAAACTCATGCACATTATGAGGATAAAGCTTTTGATGCAGACAGGGATGAACTCATTAAGTCCCTGCCTGCAGGAGATATAGAATATGTAGTGAATGTAGGCTCCAATATGGATACCTGCAGAAAGATTGCCAAGATGGTTAAGGATTACGACTTTTTATACGGAGCGCTTGGAATTCATCCAAGTGATATAAGAGGCGTAACGGAGGATGATTTGAAGTGGATTGAGGATGAAACGTCAGCTAGTGAACGTATTCTTGCAATCGGCGAAATCGGACTTGATTATTATTGGGATAAGGATAACAAGCCGGAGCAGAAGGATTTTTTTGAAAGACAGATTATGATTGCTCGCAGGCTTAATAAGCCGATAATAGTTCACTCAAGGGATGCTGCTTTGGATACCTACGAGGTTATGAAGGCATCTAAGGCATCTGAGTGTGGCGGCGTGGTACACTGTTTTTCCTATCCGGTAGAAGAGGCAAGGAAGTACGTTGACATGGGGTTTTACATCGGAATCGGTGGAGTTGTTACTTTTAAAAATTCCCACAAGTTAAAAGAGGTCGTACAGTACCTGCCACTTGAAAGTATTTTGCTTGAAACAGATTGCCCGTACATGGCACCGGAGCCATACAGGGGCAAGCGCAATTCTTCACTGTATATTCCGGAAATTGCTAAGGTAATTGCCGATTTAAAAGGAATTTCCTATGACGAAGTTGTAAGCGTGACGAACGCTAATGCAAAAAGGATGTATAAGATATGTATTTAAGTAATCCAACCAATACCCTTGCGGTAATTAATAAGCATGGGTTTGCTTTTCAGAAAAAATTTGGTCAGAATTTTCTTATAGATGAAGGCATCGTGGATAAGATTGTAAGAGAATCGGGAGTGACGAAAGAGGATTTTGTTCTTGAAATCGGACCGGGAATCGGTACTATGACACAGCTTTTGTGTGAGAGAGCAAGAGAAGTTGTAGCGGTAGAAATTGACACCAAGCTCATTCCTATTCTTAATGAAACTCTCAGTGCTTATGATAATTTTACGCTTATCAACGAAGATATTTTGAAGGTTGACATAGCGGCACTTGCCAAGGAAAAGAACGGAGGAAAGCCTATTAAGGTAGTTGCCAATCTTCCGTATTACATTACAACACCTATCATTATGGGACTTTTTGAAAGTCATGTTCCGATTGACAGCATAACAGTTATGGTTCAGAAGGAAGTTGCGGACAGAATGCAGGTGGGCCCGGGAACTAAGGATTATGGTGCGTTATCTCTTGCGGTGCAGTATTATGCCAAGCCGCAGATAGTAATTAACGTACCGCCGGAATGTTTTATTCCAAGACCTAATGTGGGCTCTGCGGTTATCAGACTTACAAGGCATGAGGATAATCCTGTGAAACCTCTGGATGAGGCACTTATGTTCAAAATAATCAGAGCGTCTTTTAACCAGAGAAGAAAAACTCTTGCCAACGGACTTAATAACTCAACGGAAATTCATCTGCCAAAGGATGTAATTACTGAAGCTATTGAGGAACTGGGAAAAGGCCCGGCAGTAAGAGGTGAGACCCTCACTCTTGAAGAATTTGCAGTGTTGTCAGATGCAATTTATAAAAGATTACAGTAATATTTTTAACACTCTTTCCATATATTTTTAAGTAGGATATGGAAGGAGTGTTTTTTAATGTCATTTAGTAAAAATATTGGATATATGTACGCATATAATAATGGTATCCGCAACAAAAATGTGGGTTTTGTAAAGGCTGAGGTCAGAAATGATATGCTGAAAATTAATATCAATATGAAGGAAGCGTATTTTGACGGAGGGAACTGTTTTGATGTACATGTGTTTTTTAGAAGAAATGGAAAAATATGTGGAATATATCTTGGAAGTATGAATATTAGTGAGGGCTGCGGCGAATTTCGTTATGTGGGACTGGCAGAGGATATTCAAAATTCCGGCATTAGTTCTGACAAGCTTTCGGGGGTATTTTTATCCAGAAACAAAAGTATCGTGAAAATATTTGGTGCGGAATGGGATGATATGGTAATTGATACGGACAAGATAAGATTTGGAGATGAGTGGCAGGATGACAAGGAAGATTTAGTGGTGTACGAAATTGCCGAGGCAGTAGAAAGTCAGGAAAATACAGCGGTAACGGTAGAGCAGGATTTGTGGGAAGAGCTGTACAGTAACAAGGAAAAGGTGTTGTTGTTTGCTGAGGATGATATATATGACTGTATCGAGATTGAACCGGCAGACATTGACAGACTGCCTAATGTTAACTGGGGTCTTAGAAATAACAGTTTTCTGAATCATGGCTACTACAGCTTCAGACATCTGATTGTGGGCAGGCAACACAGACAGGATGGATATGAGTACATAATCGGAGTTCCGGGAATCTACACAAGACGGGATAAAAGTATGGCGTCAATGTATGGCTTTGAGCATTTTAAATTTAGTATGAGAAGTGATATTACGCTCAGTCAGTTCGGATATTGGTACACTACCCTGAAACGTTAGACACAAGGGTTAATTAAGCTGTATCTGCTATGGTCCCTGTAGCCGTCGGGGAGTTCAAGAACTGAATGTGCCACACCTTCATATTGAAAGTTAAGTCCGGTAAGAAGCTTAATGGAAGCGGTATTATCCGGCAGACACAATGCTTCAATTCGATGTATGCGGTTCTCAGCAAAAACAGCCTGGATAAGACGACGGATGCTTTCTGTTGCGTAGCCTTTATGGTGATATTCCGGCAAAAACTTGTAGCCTATAATGCAGGAATTATAAGGGGCTTTTAATATGTTGCCAAAGGACACAGTGCCTATAATATGTTCAGGGTCTTCCTTAAGGGTAACATAATATCTGAAATATTTGCCCTTCATAAAGGAATCGTATTCGGCATGGGCTAAGGCAGACTGGTAGTTAAGAGTATAGAATCCTTCAGGCTTCGGAGATTCTACCATGGCAAAGGTCTCCCTGCCTTCCATGAGAAATTCAAGTATACGGTCTGCGTATTCCATATTGAGAACTGTAAGCTGTAATCTGTCCGTTGTATATTGAAGGTGCATGCTGACTCCTTGTACATTAGTTTTTTACAGTATAGCATAAATACGTCCCGTATGTTAAAATTAATTCATATTTTTGGAAAAATGGTGATTGATAATGACAGAAGATGAAAAATATATGAGACAGGCTCTTCGTCTTGCAAAAAAAGCAGCATCCTTAGACGAGGTTCCCATAGGATGTGTAATTGTGTATCAGGACAAAATAATTGCGAGAGGTTACAACAGGCGGAATACGGACAAGTCCACTCTTGCCCATGCTGAGATTATTGCAATTAAGAAAGCCAGCAAGGTTATCGGTGACTGGAGGCTTGAGGATTGCACAATGTATGTTACCCTTGAACCTTGTCAGATGTGTGCCGGAGCCATCGTTCAGGCAAGGATTCCTAAGGTTGTTATGGGCACAATGAACGCCAAAGCGGGATGCGCCGGCTCCGTGATTAATATTCTACAGATGGAAGGCTTTAATCATAGGGTTGAGATTGTGAAGGGTGTACTTGAAGAGGAATGCAAAAGTATTATGCAGGAATTTTTTAAGGAACTGAGGAAGAGGAAGTAAGCAAGGTAATAAGCAAGAAAAAAATTATTTTTAGTCACAATTTTAAATATAAAATTTAGGGTTAAAAGTGCCAATTTTTAATTGACAAACCATCCCGAGATGTTACAATTAAACAGAAGTGCTACTAAGTGCGGTAGGATGGTTGCTCTCCATTCTGGGAGTACAAGCCCAGTTTACATAGATGGTAAATTGTGCCATTTGTTTCAGAAAGGGGATTTTTGCAAGTGATAACGATTTCATATGAAGCATTGATTGCGCTCATAGCTTTATGCTGCGGAGCAGGATATATGATTGGAAAAGATATTAACAAAGCAAAAAAGTAGCTGTCCGAGTCTGGTAAACCGACAGCTACTTTTTTAGTGATTTAGTTTCAGGGCAACCGTTCTACTCGGTAGCACTTTTTATTATTGTTATACCTATCATTATTATACATCAAAATTAGGATTTGTAAATAGATAAAATTATCTCAACTTACTCCTACTTTTAATTTATGAAGTATA
>JAZQKW010000124.1:0-5510 GCA_045542375.1 Butyrivibrio sp. | reverse complement strand
AGAAACGGTAAAAAAGTCTTTAATGGAAGATGATCAGTTTAAGACCGAATATGATAAGTTGAAGCCTCGTTATGATGCCATTGCGCAAATTATCAAGGCAAGACAAGAATTAAGAATAACGCAAGCTGAACTTGCCCAGAGAGTAGGCACACAGAAAAGCAATATTTCCCGTCTTGAAAGTGGCAACTATAATCCAAGCCTAGATTTTTTAATCTGTATTTCAGATGCGTTAGGGAAGAATTTAATTGTACAATTAATATAACCTCAAATAACTAATTGGTATCGTAACATCAATGGTGAAATCCCCCATTACGACTTAAATGATACCCTTGTTACGGAGCGTAACAGCATTGTTACAGGTAGTTTATGGTGTTTGTACACGGTAATCTTTACAATGAGCTCATAACATACTACCGGAGGTAATAGAAATGACATTAGGTGAAAAAATCAAAGAGGCAAGAAAAAATACCGGCTTATCACAAGAGCAGCTTGCGGAAAAATTAGCTGTTTCAAGATCCGCCATAGCAAAGTGGGAATCGGACAAAGGCTTACCTGACATAGATAATCTAAAGGCTTTATCAATGCTCTTAAATGTAAGCATAGACTATCTTTTGGATAATGAAATATCTCTTGATTTATCCGTTATACGTGAACCATACATTCTTTCAGAATTCGAAAAAGGAATCAAAAAGAAGAAAAAAGACAAAGTAATACGCAACAAGTTTCCTGATGCAATTATACACCCACTTGTAAAGACGCAGAAATTAACAAAGAGCGAAAAAATAATTGGTAATGTACTCGGGTTTCTTACGGATGCACCATTCGGAACACCAGACATAATCAATAGTTTCAAAAATGCAGATAAGGAATTTTATCTTGTTAATCAAGGAGAGCAACAATATCTTGTTAGTATAGATGATGAATTTATTGAGACCCACAAGATAATGACACCCATAACTTCCCAAAAATTTGAAATCGGAAGTTGGAAGTTTCTTAAGTGCAGGTATGTAGTAAAGTAAAATATTAGTTAAAAATCGTTATACAATCTATAGCGATTTTTTCTTGCATTTCAATAATTTATTATATATAATGAGCTTAGAGTACATTTAGGAGGAATAAATATATGAGGGTATTCATATGTGATGACAATCCGTCAATTATAGCTCAATTAAAAGAATCTATATTAAGTTTCCATAACACCAATAACATAAAGCCACCTGAAATCATCTCATACAATACTGTTGTTAAGAAGGTTTTAGTAGAGACCAAGGATGGGTATTATACTGTGTCCTCAGATGACATAATATGTGTCGAAACAGACGAGCGACATGTTGCAGTTCATACTGGAGAAACTACTTATATATCAACACAGCACATAAGCTATTTCAAGTCTATATTGGATGGGAATAATTTTACATGCTCACACAAGGGTGTTCTTGTCAATATGGACTACATATCTCATTTTGACAAGAATCGTATTTACTTTAAATCCGGTTCGCTTACTGCTTATATTTCCAGACGCAGATTTAATGAATTTAAAGACACATATACAACATATCTAAGCTATGTAAAGTGAGGCGGCATTCTTAATGCTGCCTTTTTCCATAGTGTATATCTCATCACACAGACCAAATATATCATCCTTTATATGGGATGATATAATTATCAGTTTGCCTTTTTCTCGTTCATTTCTTAAGAACTCCCTAAACCATTCTACCCCCTCTTCGTCCAATGCACTGGTAGGCTCGTCAAGAATTAAAATCCCCGGATTCTCCATAATTGCCTGTGCTATTCCAAGTCTCTTTCTCATACCGAGACTATATTTTCGCACCTTCAGTCTGTTGTCAGCATCAAGTCCCACCAAGCCTATCGCTTCATCAATCTCTTTTTTACTTATATGTGACTTAATGCCTGCAAGCAGACCAAGATTCTGCCTTGCCGAATAATTTCCGTAAAATTCCGGTTCCTCTATAAGAAATCCTGCATCGGGCATAAAATCCATATTTTTCCCAACTACCATATCATCACAGGTTACTGTTCCTGATGTAGCTTTTATAAGTCCGAGAATGCATTTCATCAGCATTGTTTTGCCTGAACCATTACGTCCATAGAGTCCGTATATATTACCACTTACCATTTCAAGGGATATGTTTGTAAGTATGTTTTTATCTTTTATTTTGAGAGAAACATCCTTTAATACGATTTCATGCATAGTTTCTTCCTCCTCATTCCGATAAATGCAACTATTGTCAGTACAAGCAAAAGTACTGCAAAATACAGATACGATTGTCCAAAAGGATGCTTCGCTTTTCTGACAATTGCGGTATACCTGCCTATAATTCCTGCATTAGCTGCAGGGAATAAATATGCGCCTTTAAATTTCAAAATCTGGAATACTCCGCCTATTCCTATAAGACCGATACACACTCCAAGTGCGAGAGTTTTTACATCAAAAATCTTCCCCACCATCATAACCATTGAGTATACCATCATCATAAGTAATGACAGCCCTATACAGTTAAGTGCTGCACCATAACAGCTCATATGATTATATATGTCATTGGTTATAAGTTTTACCGTTGCATTATTTTCAAGTTCAGAAAAATACAATGTTATTTTGGTAACAACATCACTCCATCTGTTATCCCCAAACACTCGTCCAATAACCGGTATTATACTTGAAATAATTACCCACAGAATAACCGTCATACAACTAAGGAAAGCAGTAATCATCTGGCTAAATACCCAATTATTTCTCCCTGTTCTGTATACCAGCCAGGGATGCGCTCCCTCCATATCCGGAAAATCAGACATCATAATCACAAAAAATATAGGGATAAGCAATACGTATACATAGGAACTGTTAAGTGCTATGAAATTTTCCATAATCTGAATATTGCCACTCATCATTTTGCTATGCTTAATCATATCCTTGCATACTGCTTCGTATATAAAAATACTTATTATCGGAAGTAGAATGAGCTTGGCATCCAAAAGCCATTTCTTATAGCCAAACCACGCTACTTTTAATATTCCCTTCATTATATATCCCCCTCTCTGTGAATCTTCTCAAGCTGCAATCTGTTAATGAGAATTGCCAGTATCCACACTCCAAGAAAGATTAATATATTTCTAACAAGATAAGAAGCCGGAAGCCTGTAATAATTCGTAAAATAGTCTACATAACCGGAATTCAAAATAGCATCCGCAAACTTCGTGTTTCCCATAACTGCTTTATTCAATCCGATATTGGCTATTACATAATGTAAATATCCTACAAAAAACGGAAAACATAATTTGAGGTATATGTTACTAAAAAACGCTGAACACAGATATGCCATACCACCCATCAATGCACCATACCATGTAATACCTGCAATGCATTGCACATATCCAAATTTCGAATATGACAATTCTCTGGGCCTTGGCGGAAATCCTATTTTACAGATTAACATTGTTACAATTCCAATAACTGCAAACACTATAGCTGAAGCAAACATAGTTACGAGGGCTTTTGATAACACATATGTATTCTTTCCGCTTCTTGTTACAGTAAACTGTCTCATGCTGTTATTATTCTCTCCGCTTAATGCAAGCGTTGTTGCAAAGGCAGCAATAACTACTCCGTATATGGGTAACGCCTGTATAAGTATCATACTCATAAGATTTTCTGAATACATTCCGTTATCAATCATTTCTGACTTGGAAAAGGTGCTAAGTGCAGTTATAGTATAATAACCTTTGCCTGTCCCATCAGTATAAATATTTGCAAAAAGTACCAAGGCAACACCCAAACCAATGCCGATTAACAAACCGGCATTGGTAAAAATCTTTATCAAATCTTTTTTTATTAACCTAAGTAATTTCATTCTTTAGAATGCTCCTGATATATTATCTCTCCACTTTCCACATCTATATAAATAAAATAATTCTTTTTATCCAATGTGTTATATAACTCAACCACCCAATATGGTTTCAAATATTTACTGCCATCACCGGACTCATGAGAGTATCTCATACATTTAAGCGATATCGAAGATACTTCATACAACTTAGCAGATGAAGACGAAAGGTACACTGACACCTTATCCATTGCATCTTCTAAAGATATTATCTTATTAATTTCTCTGACAAATGTTGGTTCCTTCCAGTTATTCATCTCACCAAAATGTATATCAAAACGGTCACTTTCTATCATAAATGCTTCTTTCATTACAGGTGTAAATACTATGTCACAATTCTCATCCTCATATACATGTGTTCCATTTATCACATTCGGAATCTCCAGTCCCTTATATGAAAATCTGATATCCATATTATATACATAGTAATCCGTGTCCTTAAGTTTATACACATCTACCATATAGACTTTATGCTTAATATTATTATCACCTACCAGTGGAAAAAGAGCGTCATAGTATTTCTCTCCTTCTTCTATTGCTTCAGCAACACTCTTTTTACCATCCAATAATTCATATACATCCTCTAAGTTGTCTTTACCTACTTCATAAGTCTTTACTAAATCAAGATATCCGTAGACACTGAAAAGAACATTATCATTCACGATACTGCCAATCTTTCCTGCTGAATAATTTGCAGATATAATGCCAACAGTCTCTAAGCGTTGAAATCGCTCATCATCCTTATACACTAATATATTAAGTTCGAAATCTTTTTCGCCATTGATTATTGCATCATAATATATATCATACCGTTCATTATTTTCGTCATAGTAATCTGAGAATAATTTGCTATAATCAACTTCTCCCAATAACCCTGTTACTATATTGTCTCTTAACAGTGCCAATCTTTCTTGAGTATTTAAGGAATTAAATTCCTCCAATTCCAATCTGTATTCTGCAATTCCTGTAATATCCGGCTTCTTAATATCCTCCGCCTCTATTACAAGGTTCTCATACTCTTTATCCAATATCTTGTCTACACTGTTGTCAAATTCTGAAATTACTTTATCTACTTCCTGTAGTTCAATCGACTCTCCTTCGTCCTTACTACAGCCAACGCAGAGAAAAATAAACATTAAACTTATAATAACTAAAATTTTCTTCATACGACTACCCGTCCCTTCTAATTATATTTACTCTCAGCAAAAACGTTTTAATAATAATTAAACTCCCTTTTGCTAAAGTACCTTCATTGTAACAACACCCTTCTTTTTTTTAATATCTTTTGCGCAAGTGGTCGAAAATCGTGTGCAAGCGGTCGAAAATCGTGCGCAAGCGGTCATTTTGCAAAAAAAGAACATCACCCACTATAGGTAATGTTCCTTCTAATTCTAAGGTATAAACCTCTGTATATAATTGTAAATTATCATTCATGTATCATAGGTATAATGAACTCCGTCAAAGGTCTCAAAATTAACCACCTCATTCCCAAGGTATGAATAACAGTCAATTATCTTGATTCTCTTATCAAGTCCGTTCATCATCTTCACATTGAAGTCAAGAATGTCGGATGTCTCTGCGTTGAACTTGCCGCCTGCATCTACCATT
>JAZQKW010000123.1:0-22740 GCA_045542375.1 Butyrivibrio sp. | reverse complement strand
GGCTTAATGGATGAGCAGATTCTTGCAGAAGCAGAAAGAGATTTTGCAGCTATAAGACAGGCGGAATTATATATTGAGGGAATAAAGTGTGATTTTTCCCTGAGATATCTGTGTGATATTCATAGACAGTTGTTTCAAGATATTTATACGTGGGCAGGGAAGATAAGAACGGTTGATATTGCCAAGAATACCTGTTTTTGTCTTGTTCAGTATATAGAAAGTCAGTTTGATTTCGTATACAGGCAACTTAGAAGAGATAATTTTCTTGTAGACATTAAGAGTCGGGATAAGATGGCAGAACGACTTGCCTATTATCTTGGAGAGATTAATGCAATTCATCCATTTAGAGAAGGGAATGGCAGGGTCCAGAGAATATTTATTGAGCAGTTGTGTAATCATAATGGTAGATTTTGCATAGACTATACAGGAATAACTCCTGAGGATATGATTCGGGCAAGTGTTGATTCAATGAGAGGCGACAACAGAATGCTTGAGACACTGATTAAAATTTCATAAATTTTCTATTGATTTTCTATGTGTTTTTTGTTAATATTCTCTGTGGAGACTCAGCTTTTGTGGAAATTCTGACAGGGAGAATGCGTCGGCGACTGGAAGCGCGTTTGAGAAGAGTAGTAAGTGTGGGAACACTCCAATGATTTTTTAACAATTATTTATAGAAAAGTGGGAGCTTTTGCTTCAATGCGGGTGGCACCGCGGGTTAACTTAGTTACTCGTCCCGGGAATACATATGATGTGTATTCCCGGTTTTTTATTTTCATAATTCCCGTAAGCACAGGCTTTTACATAAATTAGGAGGTAAAATCAAATGTACAGAACACATTATTGTAACGATATCCGTGAAGAACATGTTGGTCAGACAGTTGAACTTGCGGGTTGGGTTGATGTTATCCGTGACCATGGAGGAGTTATCTTTGTGGATATCAGGGATTATACCGGAATTACTCAGACTGTAATTCATAACGAGGATTTATTAAAGAACGTTAACCGTGAGACTGTAATATCGGTTAAGGGTGTAGTTGAAAAGAGAGACCCTGATACTTATAATGAAAAAATTGCAACCGGTTATGTTGAACTTGTTGTTGATGAACTTAAGGTTCTTGGTAAGTCTAAGAATATGACACCTTTTGAGGTTGCAGGTTCAAGAGCAATTAAAGATGAACTCAGACTTAAATATCGTTATTTAGACCTTCGTAATCCTAAGAACCATGATAACCTTGTGAAGCGTTCACAGATTATTCGTTTTTTGAGAACTAAGATGGAAGATAAGAATTTCTTGGAGATGCAGACACCTATTCTTACAGCGTCGTCTCCTGAAGGCGCAAGAGACTTCTTAGTACCAAGCCGTAAGCATCCTGGTAAGTTCTATGCTTTACCACAGGCACCACAGCAGTTTAAGCAGCTCCTTATGGTATCAGGCTTTGACAGATATTTCCAGATTGCACCATGTTTCCGTGATGAGGATGCCAGAGCTGACCGTTCACCGGGAGAGTTCTACCAGTTAGACTTTGAAATGGCTTTTGCAACACAGGAAGAAGTTCTTGATGTGTGTGAAGATGTTATTTACGATACATTTGTTAAGTTTTCAGATAAAAAAGTTAGTCCTAAGCCATTCAGACGTATCACATATGCTGATGCAATGATGAAATATGGTTCTGATAAGCCTGACTTAAGAAATCCGCTTGTAATATGCGATTTAACAGACTTCTTTGCAGGAGTTGCATTCCCTGCATTTAAGGGAAGACCTGTAAGAGGTATTGTTGCAGATTGTAAGGATAAGTCTAAAAAATTCTTTGAAGACTCACTTAAGTATGCAATGTCAGATGAGGTTGCACTTGGAGGACTCGGATATATTACACTTAAGGAAGGTGTTTTTGCCGGCCCTATCGCTAAGTTCTTAAGCGAGGACCAGAAGAAAGAGATTACAGAGCTTACAGGCGTTAAGGAAGGCGAGACATTATTCTTTATATGTGATGAGAAGAAGAATGACACAGAGAAGAAAGCCGGACTTATCAGAAGCTGGCTTGCAAGAAAAGAGAATCTTGACCTTATTAAGGATGATTCTTTTGAATTCTGTTTTGTTGTAGATTTTCCAATGTATGAGAATGACGAAGAGACAGGTCAGACTATTTTCACTCATAATCCATTCTCAATGCCACAGGGCGGTATGGAAGCGTTATTAACCAAGGACCCTACAGAAGTACTTGCATACCAGTATGACCTTGTATGTAATGGTATTGAGCTTGCATCAGGTGCAGTTCGTAACCATGATATTGATATAATGAAAAAAGCATTTGAAATTGCGGGATATTCAGAGGATGAGCTTAAGAAGCGTTTCAACGCTTTATATACAGCTTTCCAGTATGGTGCCCCTCCTCATGCAGGTATGGCACCGGGTGTTGACCGTATGGTAATGCTCCTTACAGATGAGGAAAAGATTCTCGACGTTATTGCTTTCCCTCTTAACGGAAATGCACAGGATCTTTTACTTGGTGCACCGGGTGAGGTTACTAATGAACAGCTTGAAGATGTACATCTTTTAGGAAGTGGTAATGCATTAGAGCGTCGTGCCGGAGCAACCACAGCAGGTGGAAGAGGCTCGCAGGGTAAGCGTTCTACTTTCTCTAATGCACAGCAGCTTAATCAGCTTGCACTTACAGAGGAAGAAGAGGTTAAGGTAAAAGAAATTTTTGATATGATGAAGGGTCAGGAAGAGATTCTTAAGACTGTTGATACAACAGATGTTGAAGAGATGGTTTATGTGTTACCTATGACCAATGTATTGCGTGAAGACGTGCGTAAACAGACATTTACAAGGGAAAGCCTTCTTGAAGGTGCCCCTGCACATAATGAAAATAGCTGGCAAGTGCCAAGACTTGTTAAGTAAGGAGGTTTGGAATCATGAATTTTTATGCTACTAAGATAAATGATAACGGAAACATTGCAGTTGATGACAGCATACTTGTAAAAGGCTATGAGTCAGCTTATGGTTCTAAGATTTTAACAGGATTCAAGCCTTTATTCAGTGCGGAAGCAGTTGTAAGACTTGAGAGTGCAGGATATACAGTATCAGGCAAGACTCATACAGGAGAATTTGGACTTGATCTTGTGGGTGAATTTTCACATTTTGCAGATAATGAAGATACAATAAAGGGTGCATCTGCAGCCCTCGTTGCTGAAGGCAGTGTAAAAGCTGCTCTCAGCGTTGATGTTAATGGTGCACCAAGACGTGGAGCAGCGCAGGCAGGAATCACTTTCTTAAAGCCGACATATGGTACTGTATCAAGATATGGTATTATATCAACTGCTGCATCAGGTGAACAGCTTGGAGTGGCTGCAGCGGATTCTAAGACAGTTGCAGAGATAATGACTGTTATTGCCGGACATGATGATAAGGATGGAACAAGCCTTAGAGAAGAAAAATATGACTACTGTACAGATGCTGATATAAAAGGCAAGAAGGTTGCTATTGTTAAAGAACTTCTTGAGATGGCTGATGATGATACTAAGAAGGCTGTTAAAGAATTCGCAGATAAGGCAACAGCTAACGGAGTTGTTGTTGAAGAAGTTTCATGTGATATCTTTAATATTGCCAACGTCGCATGGCAGATTCTTATGTCAGCAGAGACTTGTAACAATGTGTCAAGATATGATGGCGTAAAGTTTGGACATCGTTCAGAAACATATAGAAATATCGACGAGTTATATGTTAATTCAAGAACCGAAGGATTTAATTTCCTTACAAAAGCAATTATTTTATACGGCTCAGATGTTCTTTCAAAACAGCGTTATGCTGACTGCTACGACAAATCATTGAGAATTCGTCGTGTCGTTTCTGAAAAGTATGAGGAATTAATGAAGACATATGATGCAGTTCTCACACCTGTGTGCAGTACAATGTCTTATGACAGGTATGCTATTGAAGATGCATTTGAAAAAGTGTTCAAAGAGAGTATATTTACTGCTGTTCCTAACCTTATTGGTGCACCTGCACTTGTAAGCAGAGGGGTTCAGCTTATCGGAAAGAATTTTGCAGAATGCACATTGTTAAGTATTGCAGATGTTGTAGAAAAGGAGGACAGATAAGATGAAGTACGAATTAGTTATTGGTCTTGAGACCCACGTTGAATTAAATACTGAATCTAAGATATTCTGCTCCTGCGGTGGACATTCTTCAGCTAAGGAACCTAATGATTGTGTATGTCCTGCATGTTCAGGAATGCCTGGTATGCTTCCTGTTATGAACAAGCACGTTGTTGAACTTGCGGTTGTTGCAGGACTTATGCTCAATTGTGAAATCAGTAGATATACAACCTTTGATAAGAAGAATTATTATTATCCTGATTTGCCATGTGCATATCAGATTACGCAGCTTAATCATCCAATCTGTACTAATGGTGTTGTACCGGTTAAGACATCAGCCGGCACAAGAGATATCCGTATAAAGCAGATACATATGGAGGAAGATGCAGGTAAGCTTGTACACAGCGGAAGCTTTTCGTATGTTGATTTCAATCGTACCAGTGTGCCGCTTATTGAAATCGTAACACAGCCTGACTTCAGAAGTGCGGAAGAGGTTATTGCATACCTTACTAAGTTAAAATCAATGATGCGTTTTGGTGGTATTTCTGAATGTGAAGAAGGCGCAATGCGTTGTGACGTTAATATTTCAGTTCGTCCAGAAGGCAGTGAAGGATTTGGTGTTCGTTCTGAAATTAAGAATATGAGTTCTTTTGAAGCAATTGAAAAAGCTATTAATTATGAATTCCAGAGACATGTGGATGCTATTGAATTTGAGACAGAAGAGCTTGTACAGGAGACAAGAAGATATGATGTTGCAAGTGGCAAGACTTTTGCTATGCGTAACAAGGAAACAGAAGCGGACTATCGTTACTTTCCGGATCCTAACCTTATGCCTATCATCATTGATGATGAATGGATTGAGAGAATTAAACAGAACAGACCGGTTGAAATCGATGATAAGGCAGCAGAGTATCAGGAAGCAGGTCTTTCAGATAAAGAAATCAACATGATTATCACTAACCAGAATATTGCAGTTCTTTTTGACGAAGTAATCGCTAAAGGTTGTACTGCAAAAGAGGCTTCAAGCTGGATTCTTACTGAGTGCGTAGGTCTTCTTCGTAAGGATGGAAAGACAATTGACGAGCTTAATATTTCATCTGATAAGATGGCTACAATTATTAAGATGGTTGAGTCAGGAGAGATTAACAGAATTTCAGGTAAGAAGATTCTTGTGGCAGTATTTGAAAATGATGTTGACCCTGTAGCATATTGTAAGGAAAATGGTTTTGACAATAAGGTTGACTTATCTAAGGTGGAATCTGTTATTGATGATATGATTAAGGCTAATCCTCAGGCAGTAGCTGATTATAAGGGTGGTAAGGTTAAAGCTTTCCAGTCAATTTTCGGAGCTTGTATGCGTGAGCTTAAGGGTATTGTTGACCCGTCAGTTATTAAGGAAACTCTTGAAAATAAGTTGAATCAGTAAAATATTGTGACATAAGATGGTATCCGGAAGAGGGTACCATCTTTTTTTGCTGTTTTCACTATACCATCTTAAATCAAATTGTATAATTATGCCTTTTTTGACCAAAATTTAACCAATTTTAGAGGATTCTTATCTTTGCATAATTTTTTGGACAAAATAACGCGTATTGTCCAAAGTTTGTAAAAAAGGCATTTAAAACATATTGAATATATGGTAAAATATATGTAAAATACGGAAAATCAAGGAGGTATCCTTATGAGAAATAGAAAACTTTGGGCAGCTATACTCGCTGCAGTTATGATACTAACAATGACCGGTTGCGGTAAGAAACCGGGGAATACAATAGAAGATAGTACATCTGAAACAACAGTTTCAGAAAATATTGATACAGAAGAATCGGGAGAAGGTCAGACAGAATCTTCGTCTGATGAGGCAGAAGACATTACTTCTGATGATACCGAAGGTTCAGATGATGAAGATACAGAATCTACTGATAAGGTGACGGATGAGGCAACAAGTGAACCGGATGATTCAGAGAGTGAATCAGCAGAGAAGCCTACAACTAAGCCAATTGTAAAACCGGTAGTAAAGCCAACAGAGGCTCCAACTACTAAACCGACAGTAAAGCCAACAGAGCCTACAACTACTAAACCGACAGTAAAGCCAACAGAGGCACCAACTACTAAACCAACAGTAAAGCCAACAGAGCCTACAACAACCAAACCAACAGTAAAGCCAACAGAGGCACCGACAGCTAAGCCGACAGAAGTGCCAACAGTAAAGCCAACAGAAGCACCGACAGCTAAGCCAACAGAAGCACCGACTAAGGCTCCGGCTACAAGAACACCGATAGTAGTTACTAAGCCTGTATCTACATATCCTGAGATTCAGCAGGGATATAGTGATATAACAGAGGCAGATATTCTTACTGTAAGAAGTATAATAAGCAGTATATTGTACACAGATATGAGTACAATAGAGAAAGTTAAGACAGTTCATGACTATCTTGTTAAGAGTACAACATATGATACATCATATTATAGTAAGAATGATTCGCATGAACATTTATCTAATATATTGAACGAGAAGAGAGCGGTGTGTCAGGGATATGCGGTTGCATTCTATGTATTTATGAATGAGCTTGATATTCAGTGTTTATTAGTATCAGGATATGCCGGTGAGGACCATGCTTGGAATGCAGTTAAGATGGATGATGGTAAATGGTATTTTGTGGACGTGACTTGGGATGATCCGATAATTAATGGATCAAGCAGTTATCCTAACGGAGACAATCTTTCGTATACATATTTTCTCTGTACTAACAGCTTTATAAGCCGTTCGCATACAGCAGAGGAATATATAGGCGTAGAACCTGCATCATATGGCACTTCTAATGAATATAATAATTATCCATACTATCAGATGGGATATAAGGGTGTGTATAGAATTAATACAGCAGCAGATTTAAGTTGTGTATCACAGATGACGGAATCAGGGGAATATATGTTTATAAGAGATAGTGAAGCAGTTGACGTGCAGACTATAATGGATAAGATTGATGAATATATACATAGCACAGGACGTGGAGCAAGTTATGGATTCCAATATGGAAGTGCAAGCGTAATGGCTACCATTAACTATACTACATAAATGACTCGGAGGACTATGATGGAACAGCTTAAGAACAGAATAGTTGAATGGATTAGAGAATGGTTTGAGATTAATGGAAAGGGCTGTAATGCCGTAATTGGTATATCAGGGGGAAAGGACTCGTCAATAGTTGCAGCTTTGTGCGTGGAAGCACTTGGTAAGGACAGAGTAGTAGGTGTTCTTATGCCTAACGGAGAACAGGCTGACATTAATGATGCAATACAGTTAGTAGAGCACCTTGGTATAAAATATTATGTTATTAATATTAAGGATGCAGTTGACGGGGTTGTTAGGGAAATGACAGCTTGCGGAATAGATATTTCGGAACAGACAAGAATTAATCTTCCGCCGAGAATAAGAATGTCAACTCTATATGCAGTAAGTCAGAGTCATAATGGAAGAGTTGCTAATACATGTAATCTTTCAGAAGACTGGATTGGCTATTCAACGAGATATGGTGACAGTGCGGGTGATTTTTCACCTTTATGTAATGTTACAGTTACTGAGGCAAAGGCAATAGGAGAGGCACTTGGTCTTCCTCATAATCTTGTTCATAAGACACCAAGCGATGGTCTGAGCGGAATGTCAGATGAGGAGAAAATTGGATTTACCTATGAAGCACTTGATAAATATATCAGAACAGGGGTATGTGAAGACGCGGATACTAAGGCTAAGATAGACAGACTGAACAGAATTAACAAGTTCAAGCTTGAACCTATGCCTGGATTTATATATCAGCCGGATTAGAAATTAATACAATCAAAACACAGCAATTACAGAATATAAGTAGTTGCTGTTGTTTTTAAATTAAGAATAGGAATGAGAATGAAATACGGAAGAAAAATTGCGGGTATAGGTATTATTTTTTTGATGTTTTTGACCGGATGCAATTCGGATAAAAATATTGATGTGGTTGAAACAGAGACCTCAGAAAAGATACATTTAAGAGAAGACATAATTGACTTTATATTAATGTGTACAGAGGAAGAGACGGAACTACCAACAGAAGCCCCAACAGAAGCCCCGACGGAGCCCACGACAGAGCCTCCGACGGAGCCGCCAACAGAACCCCCGACAGAGCCGCCAACAGAGCCTCCGACGGAGCCACCAACAGAACCCCCGACGGAGCCACCAACAGAACCTCTGACAGAACCTCCTACAGCAGCTCCACCTCCAACGGCCCCGCCTGTATACGCAGCAAGTGGTCTTTTTTCGGAAGCGCAGGTGAATGGATTAGTATCAGATATTACTGATGCTGCAAGGAAGGCAGTATGTAAATATGCACTGTTAAGAGTTGGATACCCTTATTCACAGGCATATAGAAACTCGGGAAAATATTATGATTGCAGCTCTCTTGCATACTATTCATGTTTGAGTGCAGGCATTGACATAAGCTATTATGGAATGAATACAGCGGCAGCAGAGGCACAGAAGTTATACAATGAGGGAAAGGGCATCAGTGTTAATGATATAAGACAGGGGGATTTGATTTTCTATAGTAGTGTTGCCAACGGAAGATTTATGAATATAAGCCATGTTGCAATATATGTAGGAGATGGAATGATAGTGGAGGCACTTAACCAGTCAAAGGGTGTCATATATAGAAAACTTTATACTAATGGAATGGTTCTTGTGTGCAGTATTTTATAAAATGGAGAAATGCGTAGAATGTATACTGATGAAATGATAATTTCAAAATATAACAGGCTTACCAGGTTGCTTATAGAGAATAATATAACTATTACAACAATGGAAAGTGCTACATCCGGAATGATAGCTTCGTTAATAACGGATGCAGAAGGGGCATCTTCGATTTTTAGGGGAGCACTTGTAACTTATTCCAATGAATATAAGGTAAGACATGGTGTACCGGCAGAAATAATAGAACATTATTCGGTATATTCAAGAGAGACCGCCGAAGCCATGGCGAAGGCTGGCAGATGTAATTTTAATACGGACATAGGGATTGGAATAACAGGAACATTTGGAAACTATGACCCTAATAATATGGAGGCCTCAAAGCCCGGAGAAGTATACGTAGGCATGGATATACAGGGAGTGATAATTTCACAATGTATCAGACTTGACAGAGTGGATACTAGACATGAGTACAAATTAGCTGTTGCTGATAAATTATACGAATTACTTATATGTGAATTGGAGAAAATCATTGAATAAGGACTATTTGTTTAAAACATTGAAAATAGTTGTGGCTGCAGTGCTTGCTATAATTGTAGCAGGGGAAATAGGGCTAAAATATTACCCTACAGCGGGCATCATCACAGTATTAAGCATACAGAATACCAAGAGAGAGACTCTTAAAACTGCCCTAAACAGAGCCTGCTCATATCTGTGCGCCATTGTTTTGGCGGCAGGGGCGTATTACCTTATGGGATTTACACTGTGGGCATTTGGTGTGTACCTGTTCATTTTTGTACTGCTATGTATGGTTGTGGGCTGGAAAGATGGCATCGTAATGAATTCTGTTTTGGTAACACATTTTATGACAGAACAGAGCATGACATGGCCACTTATACTTAATGAGACACTGTTATTTGTCATAGGTGTAGGATTTGGAATAATCATTAATCTTCATCTTAAAAGAAAAGGTGATGTATTTGAACGCAGTGCAGCGGAAGTGGATAACCAGATAAAAAAAATACTTTGTATTATTGCAGAGCAGTTAAAACAGGTAGAGCTTAATGCAACTGCAAAGGAAGAATTTGAAAAGCTACATGGTCTGTTGGATAAGGCAAAACATTGTGCTGTGGAGAATTATAATAATAATTTAAGAAAACCGGATGAAACGGAATTAAATTATATAAGAATGAGGGAACACCAGAGTGATGTACTGGAGGATATAGAGCAAAGTGTGAAGATGCTTAAGTGTTTTCCAAAACAGTCAGAACAGGTTGCGGAACTTTTTAACAGGACGGAGCAATGCTTTCATAAGGATAATACAGTGGAGGAACTGCTTGCAGATTTGGAAGGTCTGTTTGGTGATATGAAGTCTCAGATGCTTCCACAGACCAGAGATGAATTTGAGGCGAGGGCAATTCTTTTTTATATTCTTATGCAGATGAAGTCACTTTTGCAGATAAAGAGAGATTTTGTATTGGAAAATATAAGAAGGTAGTATTATAATATACAAAAGATATACTTAAAGGGAGCTTGGGTATGAGGAAAATTATTGTTCGCAATATGATTAAAATGATGTCAGTTCTCATATTTGTAATGATGAGTGTTGTCTTTATGTTACAGGTATATGACTGTCAGAGAGATATGAGAGGCAGTAGTAGGGACCTTTTTGAACAGATTAATAAGTTGATGGATGAGAATAATGAAGAAATTGAGGTTTTGAAGGCAGAGTATAGTGAACTGTGTCTTGATTATGCAGATGCCATTGCATATATTTTGTCACATGATGAGTCCATAATGGATGATGTGGATGAACTTAACAAGATTGCAGATTTTATGCAGGTTGATGAGATTCATATTTTTGATGAAAATGGCACCATTGTTAAGGGGTCAGTTCCTAAATATTATGGGATGACAGTTAATGATGGAGAGCAGATAGGCTTTTTTGCCAAGATGTTTCAGGATAAGAGCCTGAGACTGTGTCAGGAGATTACACCTAATACCTCTGAAGGGAAAGAAATACAGTATGCTGCTGTATGGAATGAAACGGAAGAGTATGTAATACAGGTGGGAGTGGTGCCTGAAAGAGTCCTTAATGTATTGGAGAAAAATACACTGCCACATATATTTTCTCATTTTGCAGTAGAAAGCGGAACATATCTTTATGCAATTGATAAGACATCTAATATTATTATTGCTTCAACAGATGTTGATGCAGTTGGTACATCCTATGAGTCAATGGACATGAAGAGAACGTTTAAGAGTGATAGAACTGACTTTCATGCAAAAATATATGGTGTACATAGCTACTGTTATGCGCAGGATATGGGTGACGTTGTTTTATTGCGAGTGCATAATTCTAAAGCATTATATGGAGAATTGTTAATTACAACGGGAATAGTGGGTGTGTGTCTCATTCTCCTTGCTGTTGTATTGGTAGTTATAGTTGTGAGATATCTTAATAAAAAGATTGTACAGGGTATTGACGACATCAACAGAAAGCTTACTGTAATTACGGAAGGTAATTTTGATGAAACAGTGGATATTGATGTAACACCTGAGTTCAAGGAACTGAGCAATTACATTAATATAATGATTAATAGTATACTGTCTTCAACTGATAAGATTTCAAGTATATTACATAAAGCTATGCTTCCGTTAGGAATATATGAATATAACGACAAGATGACAAGAGTTCGTGTAACAGACTTTGTTGATAAGATATTGTCATTGTCTGGAGATAAAGAAGATAACATATATAATGTTGATGCTTTTGAAAAATATATTAACACAATTAAAAATAACCCTGTAGAAGACCACAGTAATGTATTTATGATATCAGGAGAAGAGCCGGTCTATGTTATGATAGAGGAATTTAAGACTGGTAACGAGACCATGGGAATGCTCATGGATGTAACTGAGAATGTAAAGTATGACATGAAGCTTGTGAATGAAAGAGACAGGGATATGTTAACCGGTCTGTATAACAGAAGAGGACTTGAAAACAAATTAGACAGATTGTTTAAGTCTTCAGATAACCTTAAGAATAGTGTTATGGTAATGATAGACTCAGATGGACTTAAGATGATTAATGACACATATGGACACAGAAATGGCGATGCATATCTTCTTAAGATAAAGGATGTTATTAATGAAATACGTCCTAACAACAGTATTTTCGCAAGACAGGGGGGAGACGAGTTTATACTGTTTATATATGGCTGTGAGTCTGAAGAGGAACTGAATAAATATGTTCAGATGGTGGATAAGCAGAGGGACCGAATGGTTCTTTCAATAGATGATGCCGAAGTGAAGGTAAGGTTTTCGTACGGTTATGCTATATGTCATGATAATAGCGTGGACTATGAGGCTCTTATTCGCGAGGCAGACGAGAATATGTATATTGATAAAAATTCAAGGAAAAAACAGGTATGAAGATATATACATTAATAGAAAATACGGCGTGTACCGATGGCTTTGCATATGAACATGGTCTGAGTCTGTATATTGAAACTGAAGATGTTAAAATTCTTTTTGATACAGGTCAGAGCGGTGCGTTTGCAGACAACGCAGATAAGTTAGGTATAGATCTTGGCAAGGTAGATGTGATGATTTTATCCCATGGTCATTATGACCACGGAGGAGGCATAGGACGGTTTCTTGAAATTAACAGGAAAGCACCTGTATATGTGTCATCTAAGGCTTTTGGTAAACATTATAATGCGGAAGACAGATACATAGGTCTGGACGAGGAAATTGAAAAGAATAAGCGTATAGTTATGGTGGAAGACTATATGGAACTGAAGAAGGGAATAGCCATATATGGAGCAGACAGAATTTCCACAGTTACGCCTATTGATTCTGCAGGATTAAAGGTAAAAGCACCACAGGGAATGACGCAGGATTTGTTCAGACACGAACAATATCTTTTGATAGAAGAGAATGGTAAGAAAGTGCTGATAAGCGGATGCTCTCATAATGGTATACTTAATATAATGGAAACTATGAAACCGGATATTTTGGTAGGGGGATTCCATTTTATGAAGAAGTCGGTAGAAGAACTGACAATACCGGCAGACAGGCTTATGGAGTATGATACAAAATATTTTACCTGTCACTGTACGGGGCTTGAGCAATTTAATTATATGAAACGAATAATGGGTGACAGACTTAATTATCTCTCTGCGGGGAATATGATTGAGATTTAATAAAGATTGGAATATTTATGGAAAACAGATTTGACAGAACTAAAATGTTAATAGGACAGGACGGCCTTTCGTGCCTTTCAAAGGCTAAAGTTCTTATATTTGGAATTGGTGGCGTTGGCGGATATGTTGCAGAGGCACTGGCACGAAGTGGAATAGGCTATTTTGAACTGGTTGACAATGATAAGGTATCTGTAACTAATATTAACAGACAGATAATTGCGACGGATTCAACTATAGGAATGTACAAAACAGAGATTATGAGAAACAGAATTTTGGATATCAATCCTGAGGCGAAGGTTACCATAAGGAATTGTTTTTATCTTCCTGAGAATTCTGATGAATTTGATTTTTCAAGGTATGATTACATTGTAGATGCTATTGATACTGTAACGGCGAAGCTTGACATAATAGAAAAGGCTGGAAAAGTATCAGTTCCGGTAATTAGCTGTATGGGAACCGGAAATAAACTTGACCCTACGAAGCTTGTTGTAACTGATATATATAAGACCAGTGTGTGCCCTTTGGCAAAAGTTATGAGACGGGAATTAAGAAAACGTGGAATTGAGTCTCTAAAAGTGGTATATTCTACAGAGGAGCCTATTAAAAATGATGAAATTGGCAGGGTCCCGGGAAGTGTTGCATGGGTGCCACCGGCAGCAGGACTTATTGCTGCGTCAGAGGTGGTTAAAGATTTGATAAATAAGAATACGAAGGAGTAACAGAAATGTCATTAACAGAAGATATTCTTAAGTTGAAGAAAGAGAAAAATGCAGTTATTCTTGCACATTATTATGTGGATGAGGAGATACAAGAGATTGCAGATTATATTGGGGATTCATATTATCTTAGTGTAATCGCAAGTAAAATAAGTGAAGATAGGATTGTGTTTGCCGGAGTGGAATTTATGGGTGAAAGCGCCAAGATGCTTAATCCGGGAAAGAGGGTATTTCTTCCGGATATGACTGCAGATTGTCCTATGGCACATATGGCTACCAAGGAAGAGATTGACGCTGTCAGAGAACAATATGATGATGTGGCAGTAGTATGCTATATTAATTCCACGGCAGAACTTAAGACCTATTCTGACGTATGCGTAACCTCGGCCAATGCAGTTAAGATTGTAAAGGCGTTACCTAACAAGAATATATTTTTTATACCTGATGCCAATCTTGGAAGGTTTGTAAAAAATAATGTGCCTGAGAAGAATATTATTCTTAACAATGGACATTGTCCAAGACATACAATTATCACGGAAGAGGCATACCTGAAGACTAAAGAAGTACATCCGGATGCTAAGTTTGCAGCACATCCTGAATGCACAGAGGACCTATTGAAACACGCGGACTATATTGGAAGTACGTCAGGAATTATTGAATATGTTAAGAATTGTGATGCAGAAGAATTTATTATAGGAACTGTTGATGGTGTTTTTGCTGAGATTAAAAAGCTTGTGCCTGAGAAGAAGCTGTACACTGTAATTCCTGAGCAGAAATGCACTAATATGCAGAAGATAACGCTTGATAAGATATATGATGTACTTGCTAACGACACTAATGAAGTGTATGTACCACAGGATATAACTGAAAAAGCTGTTAAACCATTAGAAAGAATGCTTGAACTTGCAAAATAGAAAGGCAATACAATGAAAACAGATGTATTAATTGCGGGATGTGGCTGTTCAGGACTATATTGTGCCTTGCAACTGCCGGAGAATGTGGATATTACAATTATAACTAAATCTGATATAGAGAGCAGTGATTCTTATCTTGCCCAAGGTGGGATGTGCATGCTTAGGGATGAAGAAGATTATGACAGTTTTTTTGAAGATACTATCAGAGCCGGGCATTATGAAAATGACAGAAAATCAGTGGAGATAATGATACGGTCATCCATAGATGTTGTAAATAATCTGATATCCTATGGTGCCAGATTTAACTGTAATGAAGATGGAAGTCTGGATTTTACCAGAGAAGGAGCACACTCGGCTGAAAGAATTATTTATCATAAGGACTCGACCGGAAGGGAAATTACCGAAAGTCTTTTAAGGGAAACCAGAAAAAGATCTAATATAAGAATTTTGGAATATACAAGACTTTTGGATATAATTGAGAAGGATAATAGCTGTATTGGAGCTGTTATTAGAAATGCGGATAAGGAAATAGAACTTGTATCAGCTAAGAAGGTTGTAATTGCTACAGGGGGAGTGGGTGGCTTATACAAGCATTCTACCAACTTTCGACATCTGACAGGAGATGGAATAGCCATAGCCTGCAGACATAATGTAAAACTTAAAGACATGACATATGTTCAGATACATCCAACCACGTTCTATACAGACAAGGAAGAGGACAGAAGCTTTCTTATCTCTGAATCAGTAAGAGGAGAGGGCGCTAAGTTATATGATGCATCGGGAAATCGTTTTGTTGATGAACTTCTGCCAAGAGATTTGCTTACAAAAGAGATTTATAAGCAGATGAAAAAAGACGGAACCCGACATGTCTGGGAGGATATGAGACCTATACCGGAAGAGGAAATAAGGTCACATTTTCCTAATATTATGAAACAGCTTAAAGATAACGGCTATGATGTTTTGACAGAATGTATCCCTGTTGTTCCCGCTCAACACTATTTTATGGGTGGAATATGGGTTGACCATCACAGTCTTACGTCCATGAAGAATTTATATGCAGTAGGAGAAACAGCCTGCAATGGAGTTCATGGTAAGAACAGACTTGCAAGCAACTCCCTGCTCGAGAGCCTTGTTTTTGCTAAAAGAGCAGCCTTTAATATGGCAAAAGACATATATAATGAGGATTATACGGAGCTTCCTGATATTGATATTACAGAATATTTAAATGAAGAACAGCTTAATGCTGAATACGAACAGATTGTTAGAAACAGATTGGAGGAAAAAACACATGTTGGATAATATAACTATGAAACTTAATGCAGAACCATTAATTCTCAGTGCTTTAAGAGAGGATATTACCAGTGAGGATGTATCCACTAATTGTGTAATGCCTGAAGCAAAAGAAGGACAGGCAGACCTTATATGTAAGCAGGATGGAATTATCTGTGGACTTGATGTATTTGCCAGAGTATTTACTCTTTTGGATGCAGATACTCAGGTTGAGTTCTATGTAAAGGATGGAGATGAGGTTACTAACGGACAACTCCTTGGAGTTGTTAAAGGTGATATAAGAGTTATTTTAAGCGGAGAAAGAACTGCGCTTAACTATCTTCAGAGAATGAGCGGTGTTGCTACATACACAAGAAATATGGTGGGTCTGCTTGATGGAAGTGGAATCAAACTTCTTGATACAAGAAAGACATCTCCTAACAACAGAATTTTTGAAAAATATGCTGTACGAGTAGGAAATGGCAATAATCACAGATATAATCTTTCAGATGGAGTGCTTCTTAAGGATAACCATATCGGTGCTGCAGGAAGTGTAACCCGTGCAGTGGAAATGGCTAAGGAATATGCACCTTTTGTGCGAAAAATCGAAATTGAGACAGAGACCTTAAGTCAGGTTAAGGAAGCAGTTGAAGCGGGTGCGGATATTATCATGCTTGATAATATGACACATGAACAGATGAAGGAAGCAATGACAATTATTGCAGGCAGAGCAGAGGTTGAAGTGTCAGGTAATGTTACAGCAGAAAGTATCGCACGCTTAAAGGACCTTGGAGTTGACTATGTTTCAAGCGGTGCACTTACACATTCAGCACCTATAATGGACCTTTCTCTTAAGAATCTTCATGCTATATAGAAAAGGAATCAATTAATGAAGAAGAAATTATTATTAGTAATCCCTGTGGCAGTTTTATTACTTGCCATAGGGATTATGTTCCTGCCACCGATAAGGGAGGCAATTAAAAATAAAACACTTGCCAAGGTAGAGGCAGAGAAGGCGAAACTGGTACCTAATGAAGATAATATAGTGCAGGAAATGGAAGATCCTTATTTTATTAAAAAACAATGGGGGTATAGATATCCTAATCCTGAGAATATCACATATGCTTCTAAGGTTACCGGGACTTTGAGGCATGCAACGATTTTACTGCCGGCTGGTTACTCAGAGGATAAGGAATACCCGGTATTGTATCTTATTCATGGGATTGGGGGAAGTAACAGAACCTGGGTTAACAAGGAAGCAGATGTTATTATGCAGAACTTGTATTATTTTGAGGGAGTCCCGGAAATGATAGTTGTGTGCACCAATAACAATGTCAATGTGTTTGAAAGTACCACTGGCATGAGTTTTAGGGAAGCGGTGCCGTTCTATGATTTAATAGGAGAGGATTTAATAACCAGTCTTATGCCATATGTGGAGGAACATTATTCGGTCAAGACGGGGAAGGAAAATACTGCAATTGCCGGAAATTCAATGGGTGGCAGAGAAAGTCTTTATATAGCCTTTAATCATCAGGATAAATTTGATTATATCGGACTCTTTTCTTCGGCGGGAGTTCTTAATACGGGACGTGTAAGCAGTGTGATGACACCTCTGTTAGATGAACTTGTGATAGATGAGGAATATGGTGGGTTTGAATACATTATGTTATGCGTTGGAAGAGAAGATAATGTGTGCGGACGGGTTACTTACGAAATTCACGATTATATGACTGACCATGGAATAGACCATGTGTTTTATGATACTGAGGGCGGACACCAGAATACGGTATGGCAGAATGCTCTGTATAACTTTGGAAAAAATATCTTTAAGTAAGGCATAAAATGGAAAATATTAAGAATTATTTTAAAATCGAAGAACGCTCCACGGTGTTGCTTGCATTGTTTATTTTTGTTGCAGCAGTTGCTCTTACAGTTATTCATTATACTATGAGCAGGAAAAAAATAGATATGAAATACTGGCGTATTGCGTGTATGGTTCCAATTGTTTTGTCTGTAGTACATCTTGTTATTCACAGATTTACAGGGGATGTCTCTATGACCTTTACCCTTTATGCGGCAATGTATGGTGCGGCTATTCTTATCGGGTTGTGGCAGTTTGCATACAAAACGGGAAGAATTTACACCATATCTGCAGTAATTGTTAATATTGGTGCTGTTGGTGCTTTAGCGGCAACTCTTTTAATACCATTGGCAATCTCACCTGCGATTCATAATTTTACAAGGATGAATTATGCTGAAGCAATGAAATCCACTATTGAAGCAATGAAAGAAGAATACGTGCTTTCTGACTGGAAGGGTACGGATTTTGATATGATAGAAGATAAGGTAATGCCTTTGGCAGAACTGGCAGATGAGGAAAATAATCCGGGACATTTTTATACGGCAATGGTAACATATGCGTATTATTTTTACGACAGACATGTGATTCCGGAGGCTCTTAAGCCTGAAACAGTAAAGTATATTACGGAGGCTAAGGAAAATCTTGCGGGAAATGATTATGGTATGTCCATGTGTACCCTTGATAATGGAGATACAATTGCCATACTTGTGGAGCCACAGGGAGAAGCTTACAAGGCAGGAATAAGAAATGGAACAACTATAACTACGTGGGATGGAGTTATGGTTGAAGAAGCTGTTAAGGATGTTCAGTGCATATATCCGGATTTGTCCTTTGCGGTTAAAGAAAATGAAGATTTTTTCAGACCAGTGTTTTTGGCTGGAAAAGGTGGCAATACTGTAGAAGTAGGCTTTGTTGATGAAAATGGAAATAAAGGGAACGCATTACTTAAATCTACGGGCAGCTATAAGGACAGATTGGACATCGCAATATACCGATTTACTTATCAGGATAAAATGAGACTTGAAAACTTTGAATGCAGAATGCTTACGGATACCTGTGGATATATGAGAATAAGTGAGGAGTTTTTCAGTTTTGTGAAGGATGCGGTCTCTATGGTAACGGGAAAGTATCCGGCTCTGGTTAAGCATCTGGACAAAGAACTTGGAAAGCTTAAAGAACAGGGAATGGAGACACTTGTAATAGACCTGCGAAATAATGTGGGTGGTGTGGATGATATCAGTTCAGCAGTTGTATCCATGTTTACTGATGAAACATTTTTTGCTCACGGTATAGGAGTGTATGAAGATGGAGAGTATAAGGTTAATGAAAAACATTATGTTTACGGTAACGGTAGATACAAGGATATAGAGGTTGCAGTCCTTGTTAATTTTGAATGCTGCAGCGCAGGAGATAATATGGCATATAATTTTGCCAAAATTGACAATGCCACAATTATGGGACTTACTGTTAGTAGTGGTGTTGACCAGAATATGGGTGGCTTGTGTGTAATGCCTGACAGTGATTTTTCTATAAGATATCCTGCCGGACTTGTTCTTGCGGAGGAAGGTTATCCTCTTATAGACACCGACGAGTCCAGAAAGAGTAACATTGAATTAGATGTGAAGATACCTTTTGATTATGAGGCGGCGATTAAGATTTTTGCTAATGGAACAGAGGATTATGAGCTCCAATATGCAATCGAGTATATGGAAAAGGACAAATAGATGCTATACGATAAGGATATAAGAGAGGCGTTGTTTGACTTTCTTGAGGAAAAATACGGGAAAGTACGTGTCATAGAAGAGAAAAATATGGGTAATTCCAGAGCGGATATTGTAGCAGTAACGGATGATGGAGTTATGGGCATTGAAATAAAGAGTGACGCGGATTCGTATGCCAGATTGTCGGGACAGGTTAAGGATTATGACAGGTTCTTTGATTATAATTGCATAGTTGTGGGAAGTACACATGCTTCCAAGGTGTCTGAACATGTACCCTCTTATTGGGGCATTGTCTCTGTTGAGGAAATTGACGGGTGCGTTGATTTTTATACAATAAGAGAGCCGGAAGATAATCCTAAAATGATTATTACAGATAAATTATCTCTTTTGTGGAGACCGGAGCTTGCACATATTCAGGAGATAAATGGGATGTTTAAATATAAAGAAAAAAGCAAAAGATTTGTTATAGAAAGAATTTCCGACAAAATATCGACAAATACACTTCGAAAACTGGTATGTGAAGAGCTTTTTGAGAGGGATTATACTCTGATAGAGGGGATAATTGCGGAACATAAGAAAATTATCGACAATGGCAAAAAACGCAAGAAAAAAGGACGAAAAAGATATAAAATATAAGTAATGGACTGTTTAAAAATAATGGAAATGGAGGTCTGGTTATGAGTATAGCCGTGCAATTGTGTGGATTATTACTTTTATCGGTAGTTTTATTTTTTTACCTGAATTGTAAAAAAGTATTTTTAAATACAGAATCAGCTTTTTTTATGTCTGTAGTAACATCTATATTCTTCATGGTTGTTGATGTTGTAGCTGTATTAGCATTGAAAAAAATGGATACGGTATCACCTGTATTCCTTAATATTATTAACAGGCTTTATCAGGCATCCTTACTGGTAGTTGTATACTATTCGATTCTTTATGTGTTTGCAGATTTGTATGGTAGGACACGTAAATACAGAATTGTGTCAACTGCGTTTAAGATTGCATTGCTTGTTCAGGTTGTACTTGTATCAGTACTTCCTATGCATTATATGACAAGAAATAATACATATATTGCAGTGGGGGCTTCAGTTATGTTTGCCTATGCCGCAATTGTTGGAGAACTACTTGTGGCATTAGTTGCTCTTGCCAGATACAATCACCTTATTGATGACAGAAGAAAGAGTGTTGTTACTTCATGGCTTGTATTATGGATAGTTGCCATGGTAGCAATGATATGGCTTCCGGGATATATAACCGTAAGTTTTACAATAGCAATAGGAATTCTTATTATATATATAAAGTTAGAGAATCCGGAATCTGCTATAGATAAGGAAACGGGCTTATTTAACCAGAATACATTCCATCCGTATATCGGACAGAGATATGAGAATGAAAAGCCATTTTCTTTTATCAAGGTCTTTGCAGATAATTTTAATCAGGCTACAGCACAGGAAATATGTACATTTAAGCAGAATATAGTTGCAGACCTTAATAATATAAAAGAAACCTTTGCTTTCAATACTAACGAGGACGAATTTTATATTTTGTATGAAAGCAGGGAAGAGGCAGATAAGAAGTTTGATGAGTTGTACAGGAAATATGTAGTTGATAACAAGTTTGTAATTAAACCACATATTATGTATATGCCAGATTCAAAGATTGTTAAAGATATTAATGAAATGCTTCAGCTTTTCAGATGGGGAGCGGAGACTCTTGAAATAATTGAAAAGGGATGCCTTATAATTGACGAGAATGCTTCTGAACATATGAAAAGCGAGATTGAGATGGGCAAATACATCCTTGAGGCTATTGATAATGACAGAGTCGAAGTGTTTTACCAGCCTATCTATTCTACTGAGAAAGGATATTTTACCTCGGCAGAGGCTCTTGTAAGAATCAGAGATGAGGAAGGAAAAATTATTCCTCCTAATATGTTTATCGGCATAGCAGAGAAGAATGGTTCTATCTTAAAACTTGGTGAGGTGGTCTTTGAAAAAGTATGCAAATTCCTTGACACAACAGATGCCATTAACCTTGGACTGGAGTATGTGGAAGTTAACCTTTCGGTAGTGCAGTGTGAATATGAAGGCCTTGCCAGCAGATTTATAGAAATAATGAAAGAACATAATATTCCGGGGAACAGAATTAATCTTGAAATAACAGAGTCTGCTACAATGACCTCTAAGAACAGGCTTATAAGAAATATTGCGGAACTTAAGAATTTTGGTGTAGGTTTTTCTCTCGATGATTTTGGAACCGGTCAGAGTAATCTTAATTACATTGTGGAAATGCCGGTTGACATCGTTAAATTTGACAGAGGCATGATTAATGCATATTTTGAAAGTCATAAGGCTAAGTATGTAATGGATGCAGCGATGCATATGATACAGGGGCTTAAGCTTGACATTGTATCAGAGGGTATTGAGACAGAGGAACAGCTTTCCACTATGAAGGATCTTGGTATTCAATATATTCAGGGGTATTATTTTTCGAAACCATTACCTGAATCAGAATGTCTTGAATTTCTTAAGAAAAGAAATGGTGCTCAGTCTGTTGCAATGCAATCTTAACCAAAAAAACTTGACAGTAATAGGGATTGTGTATAAAATAACCTTCGAATTGCAAAAATACAAAATAGGAGAAATTTAAGATGTTTGAGAAGATTAAAGAGATTATTAACAGTACATTAAGCTGTGGAGAAGATGTTATTACAATGGATGCAAGTCTTATCGATGATTTGGGTGCAGATTCTCTTGACGCTGTAGAATTATGCATGACTATTGAAGAGGAATTTGATATCACAATTCCTGAGGATAAGATTGCAGAGCTTAAGACAGTTAAGGATATTGTAGATTACGTAGAAAGTTTATCATAATTCTTAGGTTAGCGAGGATAGGATATGACAGGTATACAGATAGTATCAACCGGACGGGGTGTACCGGGAAGAGTTGTTACTAATGACGATTTAAGTAAAATAGTTGAGACTAATGATGAGTGGATTTCATCTAAAACAGGAATTAAACAGAGATATTTCTGCGAGAATGAAACCAATGTTGATTTGGCTCTTGAAGCAGCTAGAAAAGCTATTGAAGGGGCTGGAATTGACAAATCGGAAATTGGTGTATTTATAGTAGCAACCTTTACACCGGATTATGCATGTCCGTCAATGTCATGTATATTACACGAGCAATTAGGGCTTAGAACGGATATTCCGTCTTTTGACCTTGGTGCTGCAT
>JAZQKW010000122.1:0-6846 GCA_045542375.1 Butyrivibrio sp. | reverse complement strand
ATTCGTTGTAGGTCCGGCAGTAATACCTTCAATATTAAAGCCTCTTCTTGTGAAGAGCCCTGATATTCTGCTTGTAACACCTGTTTCATTGTTAACTAATAATGATAAAACTATTTTTCTCATATATGTTACACACCTTATAAAATATTGGCCAAAGCCTATTCCATACTATTTTAATCATATTACCCCTAATTGTCAATCAAATACGCACTTATCCGTAGATTTTTTTTAAAGCTTCGTACTCCTTATTAATATTCTGAATTATGGTTGTATCGCCGGACAAGTTATCCGGATGGAAGATTTTAAGCAAATCCCTGTATCTCTTTTTCAGTGAACTCTCATCCTTAACCCCTTTGAAGAGTAAATCAGTTCCAACATAGGTTACCGTATTCTGAGCAGGTCTTCTGAACTTCTTAATCTTTTCAAAAGTCTCTCTCTCTTCTTCAACGTTCTTTCTGTCAGCTTCAATTCTCTTGTATTCCTGCTGAATGTATTCAAGCTGTTCCGTAACTAACTTATTACGTTCCTCAAGCTGGCGAAACTGTAATTCAGTCTTAATTATTTTGCCGTTAAGCTCATCCATTGCAGCATTCTTTTCCCTCTCAAAGGCACGTCTGTCCTCTTCAAGCTTATCTCTTTCCTCTGAAAGTCTGATATTCTCGGCAAAAAACCATTCTTTAATGTCTGATAAATCCTTTTCCTGTGCTGACTGCAATTCGAATAACTGCATTCTGTCACCCCCTTGACATATAAACTATGCTTCTGCGGTTTCTGTCTTCTTCTCTTTTGAAAACAATAATTTTAACAGAACCGGTGTAAGTACCGATGTAAATATAATAAGGATAATAACCGGTGCAAAATACTGTGGTGCAATTAATCCTGCATCAAGACCTTTTTGTGTCACAATAAGTGCAACCTCTCCTCTTGTCATCATACCAATACCTACAATAAGTGCATCCCTAAAGCTGTGTCCTGTTACCTTATAGATAAAACCGCAACCTATAATCTTTCCGAGTATTGCCGCTGCAACAAATGCTGCGCTATAGGCAAAAAGTGCCCATGTCATACTTGAAAGGTCTGTCTTAAGTCCTATGCTCGCAAAGAAAATCGGTCCAAAAAACAGGTATGAACTAATAGATACTCGTCTGTCCACATACTCTGAATCGTCTATGTTACATAAAATAATACCGGCTACGAAGGCTCCCGTAATCTCAGCAATTCCAAAAAGTGCTTCCGCCACATAAGAAAGCGCAAAGCAGAATGCGATACTGAATATTACGATTCTTCTTCTGTGAGGCCATCTCTTATTACACCATTCGAAAAACTTGTATAACAAAATGCCAAGTGCTGCTGATGCTACAAAGAAAAGCACAGTCTTAAGAATTACTCTTCCTACTGACTCATCTCCGCCTCCTGCTGCACCAAGTACAACTGAAAGCACCATAATTCCGATTACATCATCAATAATCGCTGCACTTACTATAGTAGTACCAAGCTCCGTATCTATTTTACCAAGTTCCTTTAACGTCTGTACAGTAATACTTACAGATGTTGCTGTCATAATTACACCAATAAATACTGCTTTATAAAAAGCTGCACTTCCAAAGCTTGCAAAGCCATCCCATAACATAGACACTACCGTTCCAAATATAAGAGGAATGGCAACACCCATTATTGCTATAAGTATAGCTATTGGTCCTGTTTTGATAAGAGTCTTAATATTTGTCTCAAGACCTGCCGAAAACATTAAGAGTACAACTCCTACCTCTGCAAAAATCTGAACATATCCTGTATTGCTGGTCCATCCAAGTATAGGTCCTACAATAAGACCTGCAAGTATATGTCCCACAACCTGTGGCATTTTAATCTTTCTTGCAAGGAGACCCATAACCTCAGCTGCCGCAATAATAATAGCAAGATCTTTTAAATTCTCATACATTCCTATTCACCTTTTTCTCTTTTTTCTACATTACATTTTACCCATATTGCTACATATTGCAAGCAATTTTTTTACTTATTGCATAGTAAAAAGGTTGAGTTTTATCCATATTTAAGGTATATTAGGTATAAATAGATATTTGGTGAGGATAAGCACATGGCTTTAACAATTATTTTATTTACGGTAGTGTTTGTACTTATTGTTTTACTTATTGTATGTATATATCAGATTAAATTACAGAAACACTACTATGATTACACCTTTAACAAGGCTGAGAAATTAGAGACAGATCTTAAGGAAGCTGTCACAGTTAAGGAAGATTTACATAAGAAACTCACAAGAGTAGCATATATTAATCCTGTCAGCAAAATATATAACCTTGACTACTTTATTAATGAAAGCTCCAAGCTCTTCATTAGTGACCCTGAGAGAGAATGCACTCTTGTAACCTTCAATATTTCCAATATGGGAAGCATTAATAAGCTTTTTGGTTCTGATGAAGGTAACAGAGCAATTGTATATGCAGCATCTACTTTAAGATTTCTGGCACAGCAGAGCAGATACCTGTATTCACATCTGTATTCCAACCTGTTCGGTGCAATGATTACATCGACAGATGACTCGGTTATCCGTGCTTTTATAGAAGGAATAACTGAACGAATGAAGAATTTTACCAACAGCTACGCTATTGAGCCATCTTTTGGTATATATACGGTAACTGATATTAATGTTCCCGTACTTGATATGATTAACTGTACAATGCTTGCACAGAACATGAATAAGAATATCAAGACCTGTAATTACAATTATTATAGTGAAGAACTTGATGCTCAATTTAAAGAGAATAAGAAGATGAGTCAGGAAATGGAAATTGCCATGACCGAACACAAGTTTCTTATGTATCTGCAGCCGATGGTTAACCTGAGGAATTTCAAGATAGTATCAGCAGAGGCTCTTGTTAGATGGAATCATCCGGAAAAGGGAATTTTATCCCCATATGCTTTCCTTCCTCTATTAGAAGGAACCGCTGTTATTGAAAAGCTTGACTACTATATGTGGGAAGAATGTTGTAGAACCATCAGAAGATGGATTGATAACAAAATAGAACCAACACCTATCAGTTTTAATATCTCCCCAATTCATTTTGCCAGTACGAAATTCATCGGCAAGATTAATGAATTAGTTAAGCGATATCTGATAGATAAGAATCTTCTTATTTTGGAAATTCCTGAACGAGGAATTGCGAGCACTAATAATACCATTATCAAGATTATCAATGAACTTCACGATAATGGCTATCATATATGTATTGATAACTTTGGAAGTATGTCATCCCCACTCAATCATTTAAGAGACCTTCCAATTGACAGTATCAAGATTGACCGTTCTTTTATCAATAAGAATATTGCTACAGAAGAAGGTCTTACAATGCTCCGTTATCTGATTGCAATGACAATTGAAATCGGAATATCAGTGTACGTGGAAGGTATCGAGACTGAAGAACAGGCTAACTTCCTTGCTGAACTCGGTTCCGAGGTTGCTCAAGGATACTTCTTCTCTAAGCCTGTTAACCTGCGAGATTTTGACGCACTTAACAAGTCAATGGTTAACAGAGTATACAAGGGCGACGAATATTACCCAACATTTGAAGACCTTGAAAAAGATCTTGACTTAATCGACCATTTATTAAAACAGAACTAATAAAACGCTGTAAGCACTTAGTGGTACTTACAGCGTTTCTTATTTATTTCTTCTCAAGATATATTATCATCTCTGCCGCATCTAATTTTACTAAATAAGTTCCGGCTTTTAATTCAATATTAGCATGTCCTTCTGATGATGTATATGGTACTGTTACATCCGGTGATATATATTCAGTTCCCATCCACTTGTCATTTTTTTCATTATAGACCTTAAAAGCAAAATCATTGTTGCATTTAATGGTGTATGTAACATAAGTATCTCCAAGTGTCATATTATAGTCATCCTGAACCGACCAATCATTAAAGGTTCCTCTGATATAGTATCCGCTCTTAGACGATACCTGTGGAACAGCATATTCATCTACCTTTGCCATATGTCCAGGAAAATATTTCATCTTCTCAGTAATATAATCCTTAAATGATACATTCTGTCCCGAACCAAATCCGGCAGTTCTTTCAGCATTAAATCTTAAATCCTGTCCCGAGAGATTATTAAGATTCTTGCTCGGCTTCACTTCGCTTCCATATAAAGAGTTAGCACGCGCAACTCTCGCCTTAAAGGTCTCAGGCTTTAACAGATTACTCTTACTTACTTCAAGTAACTTCGCAGCATACTCCTTTACATAATATCCACCCTTTACAATTGAGTAGATATATAATGGAGATCTCTGCTTGTCAGAAGTATCATTAACATATTCTGAAAATGGATTTTCCCTTGTTAATGCATTACCCGATGGGTCATAATGTACCGCTATTCCAAATACTCTGTCGCAGTCATAAGGAATAATAATCGCTTTCCCTGAATTCTTCATAAAATACAGATAAAAGTTATTGTAATTATTTCTTAAATCATCCGGATTACCGGCAAAATATGATACTGCTGCATAACTAAGGAAATTATCAATATCCACATACTGAGCAAAATTATCCTTGGTAATTATTCCATTATTCAGATAATTAAGAAGGCGATTAAGTGCTTCATGCTGTGATGTTTTCTTATTGGATTTCAAATCATAAGCATAAAACTCACCCTTATCTTCATTCTCGATACCTATTGAATTAGTAAGTCTGAAATCTGACCCTCCACATTTATACAGGTCTCCACCCCACTCTTCTTCCGGCAGTCTTTTTTCTATAAATACTTCATCAACCGGTTCGTTCACGGTAAAAATTCCCATATGAACGTTGCTCCAATCAAGACTGCACAGATTCAGCTTCGGTGCCAGTACTCCATACTCTCTATACAAGTCATATGCGTACGCTTCCCTTAAATAAGTAGAATCCATACACTTATTCCAACGAAGTTCAAGTTTCTCTAAGGTAGCAAAGGTACGATTCTTACGAGCCTTTCTTAATTCCTTGCTTTCCCATACCTCAGCCTCATCACCATAATACTCTACATCATCAAAGGTTTCCTGAAAGTCAATCTTCAAATGAATTGCATTATATATTCCTGACCCTGAATCATAAAAACTCATTCTTGATGTATTACCCTTCATTCTAACCCCGACATCATTAATCTGATAATTAACACCATCTATTGTAATTACCATATCCGCTCTTCTGTAAATTGGTGATTTAGAATTAAAACTTGAATAGTGGTCGTAGTCATCCTGCAGTTTCTGCAATTCCTCATCAGACATTTTAATATCTATTGAAATCTTGCTGTTAGGGTCAAATAGCTTCTCATATAACTTTTCTTCTTCTGATAAAACATTGTTATCCGGCTTGTTACTTGGAACTGTTGTTGCAGGTTCCTTAGAAGAAGTTGTTACATCATTCTCTTTATCCGTGCTGCTTACAGGCTTCTTCGTCGTCTCTTTTTCTTCGCTATTTCCCGGTTGCTTAGTCACATCCTCTTCTCCGTCAGACACTGGTCTCTTGGTCGTCTCTGTTTCTTCATTGTCTGTCGTTTCCTTAGTAGTCTCCATCTCCACTCTGTCGTCATCCCCCTTAGTAGTTTCTTCTTCCATGCCGTCATTCGGCTTATTATCTATATCCCCATCTTCCTCTGATTCTTTATCTGCACTACCCTCACCACTATCATCATCCTCGTTATCCGTATCATCCAAAGACTCGTCTTTAGTACCATCCTCATTCATATCATCAGAACTGCTTTCTATCTGATTATTCACATCCCCGTCAACCTTACCGGATGATCCACATCCTGCTACTCCCAATAACAATACAATCGATAGTATTACTGATATTATTGAGTTTCTCTTCACTATTAGCTCCTTTCTTGAATATTGCCTCTCTGATCAATATAAAATTTCATTTCACATTTCTCAGATTCAACCTGAATAGTAAATTCTCCCTTATCTCCATCAAAATCTTCTATATATACCGTACAATCCTCCTTCATCTTAGATGAAAGTTCAACATATTCTGTTCCCAAATTATTATGTAATGCATCTACAAACTCCTGTCCCTCCTTAGTCGTTGTATCAAACAATGCAGCAATTCTAATTCTTCCTTCACCATCGGCTCTTACACGTGTTAATGATGCATTGACATCTCCATACCCCTCTGCAAGTGTCATTCTTATGTTATGTGCCAATTCCGATAACGTATTCTTATCTTTATTAAACCTTGCTTCCTCAACATTACCGATAAGCTCCGCTCCTAAGTATGCCTCGTCATCACTGTTATCTTCAGTCTTGCTGCAGGCAAACATTGTAAAAGACATAACCATAATTAAAATACACACAAAAAATTTCTTATTCATAACTTAATCTTCCTTTCATATTCATAAGTTTACAATACCACAAATTTACCTGTAATATCAATTACTAAAAAAACTTCCGCATACATTAGTACGCAGAAGTTTTCATTTGTCATTATTCAATCGTAGTATATGTTACACAAAAAGTTCTTCCCTATCCACTATTTCCTTCGCTTTAAGGTAGTCTTCCATGGTCTCTCCAAGCATCTTAAGGCAATCTTCTAACGAAGCCCCAGTGTTATCCATACATTTTGCAATGTGATTAACTAATGAAGTGGCATTTCCACACTCCATTCCCTCAGCCCTGCCTTCGGTTCTGCCTTCGTCCCTTCCCTCTCTTTTTGCATCCCAATAATTGGCCATATTCTTCATATATTCAGACCTCCATTCCTTATTGTGCCTTGCATACTTAACTGCTTCCTCAAGTGCCTCTGACAGCGAACCGCTGACAGTTCCATTCTCCACATAATCAAGAAACT
>JAZQKW010000121.1:0-4741 GCA_045542375.1 Butyrivibrio sp. | reverse complement strand
TAAGGTTGATTCCGTATAACTGCTGAAATTACCATCCACATCCCTTACCCTAAAACGACAGGTAATGGTGTATTCTTCGTAGCCGTTCCAATACTTAGGATCATTAATGGTATCCTGTGCATATTTCTGTAACTTAGAATCTTCACATGAATAAATTGAAAGACCACCTCTGTATACAAGGTTGTATGCCTGTGTATAAGTGTAACCCTTCTGCTTCATCAGGTCATCCATAATTTCCTGAATAAGAGCATCTGTATAGTATGAGTAAGCGGTAGATGTCTTAGCAGAATGGTTGTTGGCTATTCTTGAATATACATCATCGCTCATCGCTTCAGTGTACTGTTCCTGTGAAATTAATTCCTGTGTAAGCATATTGTCAAGAACTAACTTACGTCTCTCAGCATTATAGTCCGGGTGACGTATCGGATTGTATCTTGAAGGGTTCTGTGTAATTGCAGCAATTACTGCACACTCTGAAAGATTAAGTTCAGATACATCCTTGTTAAAATAGTTAAGTGACGCTGACTGCACACCCAGATTGTTATTACCAAGGTTGATTGTGTTAAGATAGTTCTCAAGAATCTGGTCCTTATCCGCAACCTCTTCAAGCTTGATTGCGAGATACTGTTCCTGAATCTTACGCTTAAGTCGGTCTCCTAAACTGTTCTCGTTCTCAACTGAGAAAACACTGTTCTTAATAAGCTGCTGTGTAATTGTACTGGCACCCTGTGTAAAGCGGAAACTGTTGGTAATACCTATGTATGCCGCTCTTATGATACCCTTGGCGTCAATACCGTTATGCTCAAGAAAACGTTCATCCTCAATGGCGATAAAAGCATTCTTAAGATTATTAGGAACTTCATCAATAGTAACATATATTCTGTTGGCACCGGAAGCTACGAGAGTCTCAACAGCAATACCATTGCAATCGTAGACCGTTGTCTTGTACTGTGATGGAGTTACATCATTAAGTGTAATCTCAGGAGCTGTCTTAATGATACCGTTAATTGCACCGGCAATAAGACATACCATTATAATCGAAGCAGAGACCATAAGTGTAATGAATGCCTTGAACACATACACCCCTGTCTTGGTAGACAGCTTACGCTTGCCGGAAGACAGCTGACTCTGTATCTTCTTAATATTTTTATTACTGAAATTCATAAGGAATCCTCCGTTAATAGTTAAAAACAGTATACCAAAATGTGTTTAATAAATAAAGAAAAAATGGTAAAAATAAGAATTCTGTAACACATTTTTAACAGTATTAACAATTTATTACCAAATATACCTGGTATGTGGTACAATTAAAAAAGATGATTTGCAATTTGTGGAGGAATAAATGTCTGAATATATAGTAGTAAAAGAAGGGGCAGAAGGCCTCTATGAAGAGAAGAAATCAAGATTTATAGGTATGACCTTTAAAGTGGATAACGAGGAACAGGTTGCCATGATTCTTGAAGCGGTCAAGAAAAAATACTGGGATGCAAGGCATAACTGTCACGCTTTTGTAATAGGAGAGAATAATGAGATTACAAGATTCAGCGACGATGGTGAGCCATCAGGAACAGCCGGGAAACCAATACTGGAGGTTATCACAGGAGCAGGAGTACATAACTGTCTTGTGGTTGTTACAAGATATTTTGGCGGAACACTTCTTGGAACCGGAGGATTGGTAAGGGCTTACACTAAGGCAGCTAAAGACTCTCTCAGTAACAGTAGTCTTGCGTGTCTTGTTCCGGGAGAAGAATACACCGTAACTACAGACTATAACAGTATAGGCAAAATACAATATATTGTTCCTCAGTTCAATGCTAAAATAACGGATTCGGTATATACTGATAAAGTAGAGGTTTTAATCGAAGTAGTAAAAGATGACAGTAAAGCCCTGCTTAACCAGATTACCGAGGGCACCGGCGGCAGGGCTCTAATCACTAAAAATTGTGACAAATTTATTGAGTCTGAGTATTCCTTTGACTGAATTTCTTAATTATATATGGGTAGATGGCAACTGCCCACATTATCATGATAAAATATCGGATGATGCTTACCACAATTGATTTACCGAAGATTAATTTAATACCTTCTTTAAGGGCGAAAGTAATGGCGATACCGATTACTAATTTGAGAATCTGACCACCAATTGTCTTGGTCGCCTTAGGATCGAAATCAATGTATCCTGTTTCAAGGAACCATGCAAGTCCGAAACCGAGACCAATGCCTGCAGCCTTGAAGCAGTCCATTGCAAGGTCTTCAGTAGTTCTTCCTGTTGCTACAAGGAAACCGCAATATGCGATAAGAGCAATGGAAATCAACTCGATTACTATGAATGTACCTACTCTTACTTTCGTAGTGAAATTAACCTTGTCGAAGAACAGATTAACTACAAAAGCAATTACTACTGATATAGCAAATGATACAAGTACATCAGCAGGTGTGTGACATCCAAGATAGAGTCTTGTAAACATTACAAGAAAGATTATTGCATAACTTACAATATATACCCATACCTTCTTAAAATGGAAGGAAAGTGTGGCAAAAAGACCGGCAGCACCCTGAGTGTGACCACTTGGGAAGGAGTAACCTGTTGCATCCCCTGCGGCAGATTCTACAACATGTAATCTGCTGTCCCTTATGAAAGGTCTGTCAACTCGGCATATCATTTTAAGACCGTGTACAGCAAGTCCTGAAAGGAAGAATGAAAAACAGGTCTTGTAGGCAGTTTTCTTATTAACACACCAGAAGAGTATGCAGAGCACTGCGAGAATTACATATTCGCTTCCGAGGAATGTGAGGATGGACATTATTTTATCCAATACAGGTGTACGATGGTCTTGTAACCATAATAAAAATTCCATATAAATCTCCTTTTGATAAATTCATAATACGATATACATTTTATGTTAAATTTACCTATACGTCCAGTCTTTTTTGAAGTATAATATTATTATAATGATGTAAATGGAGGGTTGTCTATGTTACTTACATTTATTGGTGCGGATCACGAGGTTACAGGCAGCTGCCATGTGCTTCAGGCATGTGGTAAGAATATGCTTATTGATTGTGGAATGGAGCAGGGTGCGGATGAGTTCGAGAATGCGGAGATTCCTATTCCTATCCCGGATATTGACTATGTATTTCTTACACATGCACATATTGACCATTCCGGATTATTGCCTTTGTTATATGCAAGGGGATTCAGAGGTGATGTATTTGCAACGGAAGCAACTACTGACCTGTGTGAGATAATGCTTAGGGATTCTGCTCATATACAGATGACAGAAGCAGAGTGGAAGAATAGAAAAGGGCAGAGAGCCGGAAGAGAATTAGTAGAGCCATTATACAATATGGAGGATGCAGAAGGAGTAATTGACTGCTTCGTTGCCATGGAATATGAGCGAGTATATGATATTTCAGAAGGATTAAGAGTAAGATTCTCAGATGCAGGACATTTGCTTGGTTCAGCCAGTATTGAGATATGGCTGGAGGAAAATGGTGTCAGTAGGAAGGTTGTTTTTTCCGGAGATATTGGTAATATTAACAGACCGATTATTAATGATCCTCACTATATTGAAGAAACAGATTATGTGGTAATGGAATCTACTTACGGTGACCGTTATCATAATGATAATGTAGACTATGTCAGAGAGCTTGCACAGATATGTCAGAGAACCTTTGACAGAGGCGGTAATGTTGTTATCCCTGCTTTTGCAGTAGGAAGAACTCAGGAAATGTTATATTATTTCCGTAAGATTAAGGCTGATAATATGGTAAAAGGACATAATTTCCATGTGTATGTGGATAGCCCTCTTGCTGTTGAAGCCACAAGAATATTTAACAGAAATATAGCAGGATGTTTTGACGAAGAGGCAATGCAGCTTGTTGAACAGGGAATTAATCCGTTACAGTTTCAAGGATTAACACTGTCCATTACAAGTAATGATTCTAAGGCGATTAATTTTGATAATAAACCGAAGGTTATTTTGTCGGCATCAGGAATGTGTGAGGCGGGACGTATCAGACACCATCTTAAGCATAATTTGTGGAGACCGGAATGTACAGTTGTATTTGTAGGATATCAGGCAGGCGGAACCTTCGGACGTATACTTCTTGATGGGGCAACAGAGGTTAAGCTGTTTGGTGAAGCAATTGATGTTAAGGCAGAGATTGTGAGACTTGATGGTGTAAGTGGTCATGCTGATAAGAATGGACTTATTAAATGGGTTCAGTCATTTAAGAATCGCCCTAAGCAGGTATTTGTGGTACATGGAGAAGACCAGGTTGCCACAGCGTTTGCACAGTGTCTTAATGATGAATATGGTATTCGTGCTGAGGCACCATATACGGGTGCAGTATTTGATTTGGCAGAGGGAAGATTTGTTAAAGAGGGCAGCAGAGTCCATAAGGAGAAGAAGTCGCCGGCTCGTAAGGTATCAGATGTATTTGAGAGACTTTTGGCGGCAGGAAGAAGACTTCTTACGGTTATTAAGCATAACGAAGGCGGAGCCAATAAGGACCTTGCTAAATTTGCTGACCAGATTAACGCTATGTGTGATAAGTGGGACAGATAGTATTTTATTTGCTAAAATGATAAAAACATGTTAGTATTAGGAGACATTATGGCAAGATTTTATAACGATGATGAACTTAACAGACTTAAAGCGCTTGAGATGTCCATACTTAAGGATTTTATAGAGATATGTGATAGCAATAATATTAAGTATTTTGGCCTTGCGGGAAC
>JAZQKW010000120.1:0-1571 GCA_045542375.1 Butyrivibrio sp. | reverse complement strand
GGTGTTGTTGAATAATTCGGTAGATATGATTTTTTTGAAGGATATTAATCTTGTATATCAGGGAGCTTCCATGCCATTCGTCAGAATGGTTGGAAAGGACATGGTTGATGATGTAATCGGGCATACAGACAGGGAGATTTTTAATGATTCCAATCTGGCATACAGATACGAAACTGACGACCGTAAGATTATTTCGGAAGGCAGGGATTTGCTCAACTTTATCGAGCCAATTACTGATATAGACGGACATCCAAGATATGGACTTACATCTAAATATCTCATCAGGGATGAGAGTGGTAAGGTCTTGGGAATTCTTGGTATTACCAGAGATATCACCAAGGAATATATTACAAGACTTCATTATCAGCGAGAGCTTAGCTACCTTTTTGAACTTCCGGAAGATACATATGCTGTATGCTATATAGATGTGGACGATTGGAGAATTATTAAGCAGAGAAGACAGAATATAGCTGATGGTACAGTTCAGGAATGTCTTACCGTTGGTGAGATGTGCAAGTATGCAATTAAGTCTCTTGTTAATGGGGACGAGAAGGTGACGAATTTTTATCAGAATTTTACACCGGCAGAATTGCACAGAATATATGATAGTGGTCAGACAAGAGTATCCTTTGAGTACGAGAGAATTATGTCAGACGGAACTCACAGATGGGTTCGCAATGATGTTAATTTCCTTCAGGATGTTGATAACGGGCATCTGTGCGTGATGCTTTCTGCCAAGGACATTGATGAGAAGAAGAAGCGGGAAATACGAATTGCCAATGCAGCTCAGTTGGATCAGATGACCAATGTGTACAACAGAGAGACGGCAATGGATAATATAAGACACATATTAGATAAGGATTCCGAAGGAAGACATATTCTGTATATGGTGGATATAGATAATTTTAAAATACTCAATGATACATATGGACATCAGGCTGGAGACAGATTCTTAATTGAATTTTCTGATTACCTGAAGAGAAATTTCAGAGACAGTGATGTAATAGGACGAATCGGTGGAGATGAATTCTTTGTCTTTGCGAAAAATATTATCGATGATGACATGATAGAGGGCAAGGCAAGGAACATTCTTGAGATTATCCACAATGTTGGCGACAAATACGCAGGAGTAGGCATTGGCGGAAGCATAGGAATAAGCGTGTATCCTAAGGACGGAACAAGTCTTGAGGAATTATATTCCAAAGCAGATGAAGAATTGTACCGTGCGAAGAAAAGCGGAAAGAACAGGTACAGTCGGGCAGAGTAAAAATTGAATGGCAACTCATATCGGTGATAACTGATAGGGTTGCTGTTTTTTTGTGAAAAGACTGTGACATAGAATATCTAATAATCGTAATTATTTTCTTAATTAGTAATTCTAAAGATTAACCCCAATGAAGTACCTTGATATCTTAATAAAAGGCTTTACACCTTCAGCAATAATCCTTTATAATATTATTAATTAATATTGAAAGGGTGTGAAAGGATGGATGTAATGACAGATAAGGAACTTATAGCTGTTACGATTGACAGGTATACGGATTTACAACGAATTAAGAAAGCTAATGGAG
>JAZQKW010000119.1:0-2571 GCA_045542375.1 Butyrivibrio sp. | reverse complement strand
CGAACTAATATCTGACATCGTATACGGAAGCGGTTACTATGACTATTTGGGTCTTCTTGATAACAGCAGAGGCAGACGTGCTAACCTTGACATGTTAGTTACCAAAGCCGCAGATTATGAAAAAACAAGTTATTCAGGATTATTTAACTTCCTAAGATACATTGAAGAAATTCGCAAATATGATGTTGACTACGGAGAGGGTCCATCATCCGGCGGAGACGAGAATGTAGTCAGAATAATGAGCATTCACAGAAGTAAGGGACTTGAATTTCCTGTTGTAATCCTTGGAGACGCCGGCAAAGGCTATAACCTGATGGATGTCAACGGAGATATTGTAATCGATAGCGATTTTGGTCTTGGAATCAACGTCGTAGATATGGAAAAAAGAATAAAGTATCCATCAATTATCAGAGAGATGATTCGCAGAAAGATTACCATGGATAACATTGGTGAAGAACTGCGAATACTGTATGTGGCACTCACGAGAGCTGTTCAGAAGCTTATTGTGGTAGGTGTTGCATCAGATACGTCTGTGGAAGCATGGGACAGCTTAGGCGAATATGCTTATGTGTCAACTGATTTTATTTTGAACAGAAAAAGCTATCTTGACCTTGTAATGGCTGCCTATTATACAGGTGGCAACAGAGGAAAATATAACTTCAGATGGTGTACTCCGGAAGAAATGGTTATGCACCGCACCAGACAGTTGAAGCATTCGATGGGAGACTTAGGAGAACGACTTTCGGCACTTTATGATGAATGTAAGGAAGCTGGTTCAGAATCAGAAATAGGTAAAATAATTGAGTACAGATATCCTCACAGTAATATTTTTTCATTACGAAGCAAATATTCCGTATCTGACGTTAAGCACAAAGCCATGGAGGAGAGCGAACTTGAAGAGGTTATCGTAACTCTGCCGGAGGATGTAAGACCGGTACCTGAATTCATTGAGAAATCCGAAACTGTAACAGGTGTATTCAGGGGTAATGCATACCACAAATTTTTTGAAATACTTGACTACGGATTGTGTAAGGATTCTGTTTCGGTTGAGAAATGCATGGATGAGGCGGTTACAAGCGGCAGACTGTCTGAGGAATACAGGGCGCTTCTTAAGGTATCTGACTATGTGAAATTTATGGAATCTCCCCTTGCACTCCGTATGAAGCAGGCTTCTGAGGCAGGCTTCCTCTACAGGGAGCAGCCTTTCATAATGGAAATCGGAGCGGACATGGTGGATGCCGCTTACCCGTCTGACGAGAAGGTTCTCATTCAGGGTATTGTGGACGCATTCTTTTTTGAGAATGATAAGGTCTACATCGTTGACTACAAGACGGACAGGGTTCCTGCAGGGGATGAGGGTGTTACAATTCTCACGGAGCGTTACAGAAAACAGCTTGAACTTTACGGTGAAGCCCTTGGAAAGATAACCGGAAGGGAAGTTGGAGGGCTGTATATATATTCTGTGGCATTGGGAAGAGAGATTGAGGTGTAGGTGTAGGTTGGCCAGATTGTATATCTAACCCTTTTATGCTACAATAAATAAGATACATAGTAAGGAATACGGAGGATTTAACATGATAAGACATATATGTATGTTTACTCTCAAAGAAGAGAACAAGGAAGCAACAATTTCTGAATTTGTAGAAAGAGCACAGAAATTAAGAGAGCTTGAGATGATTAAGAGATTCGAGGTCGTTACCAATGTACAGGGAACACCGGAATCCAATTATGATGTATCACTGATATTTGATTTTGACAATCTGGAGGCACTTGATGAATACCAGAAGTCAGCCATTCATGTGGAATTCGGCAAGTTCGTTGGTTCGGTGAGGGAACAGAGGGCATGTATTGATTATGAATTTTAAATACTAAATAATATAATATCGGGATTAATATTAACTTTATTACCGGTTGTGATACGCTGTAAAATTTCGAACTGAAATTTACAGCGTATTTTTTATGGTTTGAATATATAGAGGGATGTATGAAGTCTCTTTTCGTGCCGGGACGGCCTAAAATTCAAATTATTCATATATGACCGTAATAAAAAGGTGCTGTTACGGTCGAATTAAGAAATATTTCATTGGTAACCGTAATAAAATGACGTTGTTACGGTCGAATTAAGAAATATTTCATTGGCACCCGTAATAATATGATGCTGTTACGGTCAGAGTAGAAAAATATGCAGATGCAACCGTAAACTTCTGTAATAATTACGTTTGTGTAACTAAAAACTCATATTTAGTACGTAAAGAGGTTCAGAAATTACGGTTGGTCTGAGGAAAAACATATATTCAACCGTAAAGGTTATATTTTTGGGGTCAAAATTACGGTCAAATTTACAAATAAACATTATTAGAAGGTAAGAAGAGTACTGTATATTGGACAATGAAAGGATTAAAATTGGGATCAAGATAGTAGTTCAGTTACTAATTTTAGAATTTATAAAGGAGAGGATTATTATGAGCAACAGTAAATGGAGAATGTGTGGTAGCAAGAAAAGGTATAGAGATGAGCATAATGCTAATCTTTACAGAAAGCTTTGTGAACGAGAACGTGGTATAAAACTAG
>JAZQKW010000118.1:0-2166 GCA_045542375.1 Butyrivibrio sp. | reverse complement strand
ATGCTGCCATAGAAGAAAATCGTCGTATGCAGGCTAGAAATATGGTAAAATTACGTGAAAAAGATGATTAATAACAATATCAGCCGGAGATTCGCTCTCCGGCTGTGTTTCATCTATTGTTTCATTATGTTCATCTGAAGCTGATTCCTCTTCACTTTCCGTTTCTGATTCGATTTCAGTTTCTTTTTCCGTAACAGGTTCTGTCTCGCTTTCTGTTACGGTTTCTGTTTCCAACTCAGTTGCAGGTTCAGTTTCCGGCTCTGTTACTTCTTCTGACTCAAATTCTGATGACTCTTCTGTACTATCTTCGGTCTCATCATCTGTTGTATCTTGTTCTTCGGTCTCATCAGTCTCCGATTCAGTCTCCGGCATAACAACAATCAAAGAAATAGTATCTGTCAGTACGTTTCCATATATATCTGCAATCTGTACCATTATTTTATAATTACCAGGTGTATCAGTATTATAATGTCCAAAAAACATTGTATATGCCGTTATATCAGCCCCCTTATCATCTGTAGCCTTAATACTTCTCTTTAAGGCATTAACTGACTCTCCTACTTCTATTTCAACGATTTCAGGGCATTCAAGCACTTTAATTGTTGATTGACACCATGGTGACTCATTAGAAATTTCGGTTGGATCCCAAGTCATATTATTAGGAATCTTAAAAGTATCAGGCTTAACCTGAGAATCCTTATTCACAACCGTAATATACGAATCTGACGAACAATTTTCGTAAATCCACTTGGCATCTTCAATTGTAAGGATCACACCTGATGAATCAGTTACTGAACCTATACAATTATAATCATCAGCAATAAGTGAATTCTTATTATGCTGTTCCTTATATCTTGAACTGTGAAACGTGAAGCCATTGCCAAAATCCGTATAATACCTGTAATAATTATTGTCTTCTGTATTCTTCCATGTAAAACGACATTCCTTAGCATCTACAGGCTCATATGTGCCTTCTTTAATACCATCCGGTATTCCAGCAGGCATCATACGAATAACTCGCTCCATTTCCGTGTTAATAACAGAAATCATGCAGTTATCAAGATTAATGCTTATCTCATATGCACCAGCCTTAATCGCTTCTGTCGTCTCTGTATTATCCGGTACAGGTGTAGAGTTATCAATAATCTCCGTATTATCATTATTGGATATAGAACCACTCTTTGGTCTCACCGTTAATACAATGACTGTAATAATGGCAATAAAAATAAAAAATACAGCAAGATAGAACTTCGTATTACGACTTTTCCAAAAGTCTTTCATACTTCGACGATGAGTTGTGTATTGCATTATTAAATATCCTTCTTAGGTGTTGCACCTGTTCTTAATTCTACATATTTTAAAATTAATTCAACGGTATTATCAATGCCAAGTTCACTACTGTCCACACACAGGTCATAGCTTCTTGAATCTGCCCATTTCTTATTAGAATAGAAATTATAGTAATTAGAACGCTTCTTATCTGTCTTAATAATCACGTCCTTAGCCTTAGATTCAGAATAATCATACAGTCTTCTGATTCGCTTAACTCTTGCTTCCATACTGGCTTTAATGAATATTGAGCATCTGTTAGGCATATCCTGAAGAGCATAATCCGCACATCTTCCAACTATAATACATGATTCAGACTCTGCAATCTTCTTAATAGCTTCATACTGAGCCATAAACACCTTGTGATTAAGTGGCATATCCAAAAAAGAAGATGTTGAATATCCCATTGAATATGATTCCATAACTAACGAATATAGAAAACTGTTAGTAGGCTTCTCATCATGTTCTCTTAAGAATTCCTCGGAAAGACCACTCTCTTCTGCCGCCATTGATAAAAGTTCTTTGTCGTAGCATTTAACGCCGAGTCTGTGAGCTAATTCTCGCCCTATTTCTCTACCGCCACTGCCGTATTCACGTCCGATTGTTATTACAAATTTACCATTCATAAGAAACACCTTCGTCAGTTATTTTTATAGAATAATTATATCACACAAAAAGTATATTTAACAGATATTTTTGCTGCTATAACGATAAAAATGAGGTTACCGGATACTACCGATAACCTCATATATCAACTAATTATTTTTTAAAGTCCTGCTGGAGCTCCACTAGTAATTTTCTTATTACTTATAGTATATGTTCCTGCACTTAATGAAT
>JAZQKW010000117.1:0-2336 GCA_045542375.1 Butyrivibrio sp. | reverse complement strand
GGAAGCATTACTGATGTTACAATATCCGGCTTTCCATTTTCATCCTGTGTAAACATAATATAACAGGCATGGTTACCTCTTGTCTTATCTTCCTGTGCTGTTCCGGACTTAGCAGATACTTTTACCGGAAGCTTCTGCATAAGTGGATTTAGGGCACCTTGTGAAATAACCCTTCCCATACCGTTCTGAACAGTTGTCCATGTAGCATCGGAAATATTATCAGCTTTACTTGCAACTACGGGCTTGCCCTCCTGTTTTGTTGTTCCATCTGATGCAACAACCTTCATAAGCAGGTTGGAATTATATACTGTTCCTCTGTTCGCAATAGTAGAAACATATCTTGCCAGATTCAAGGATGTATATGCATTAGTACCCTGTCCAATTGATGAAGCAACAGAATCATAATCAGAGGCGTGAGGTGTTGTCTCTGGTAACTGAATTCCTGTCTTGGTTGAAAGACCAAGTATTTTTGAATATTGTTCAAGCTTTGAAAGTCCTAAATCATGATTCATCTTACCATTATCAAGAAGACTGAATCTGTATCCCAACTCACAGAAAAATGAGTTACATGATATTTCAAGAGCCTTTTCCGTATTGATGCTTCCATGCTCGTTAGGATAACACCAACATTTGATATTAGGTACAACCGAATCAAATATACCCGAACAATATATATCACTTCCGGATGTAATAACCCCTTCTGTCAGAGCTGCAATTGCTGTTAAAGGTTTAAATGTTGAACCTGGAGCAATCTTAGTATGTGTAGCTCTGTTAACTAATGGTGTTGATTTGTCATCTAAAAGCTGCCTATAATAATCCGGATCTATGGAACCTGAGAACAAATTAATATCATAACTTGGGTACGATACCATAGCAAGTATCTCACCTGAATTTGGATCCTCAATTACGCATGACCCTGAACATGGGTCAAGCGCCAGCTGTGCCGGAGTTATTTTAAGATTGATTATTTTGTCCCTTATAAAATCATACGGTGATGCTCCGTTCTGTATTGCAACATATTCTGATTCAGTGTGCTCAACTGCATCCTGTTCCATAAGTACAAGGCATACATATTTACCGGAAATCACTCTGTTAATTATAAGTGTTTTATATATAAGCTTATCAAGAGCATCATCATTTTTTATTTCTTTAAGTGCAAGCTCAGTAACAACTTTAATTACTTCATCCGTTGTAGGATAATCAGTACTAACCTCAAGATTATCAATATTAACCCATCCGTTGTTAATGGCTCCTGCAATATATTCGCGAAGTGATAATTCTCCTGCATTCCATTTCTGTGATAATTCATCTGACGATTTAATATTATCTGCATTAAGAATGTCTATTTCTAATAAAAGTGAACGAACTCTCTTAACATAGCTCTTCATATCATCTGACAGTTGTGAATATTTGGTGCCATACAGCAATTCAATTTCAAGGTTATTTAACACCTCTTCCTTTCTTGCTGAAAATATGGAATACATGTATTTACCTGCATCTGTCTTGGATGATGCAATTTTCTTCATGCTGATAACATTGTTGTCTATAAGTGCAAAATATACTCTGGTAATTGGCATAACCACGTCATTGGACAATCCTGCATGGGTATCATCTGTCTCTACAGTATTAGTAATCAATACTTCTGCAAGACGTCTCTCCAACATATTGTATATTTCTTTCTGTAATTCCGCATCAATTGTAAGATATACATCATTTCCCACCTGGGATTCTACTATACCTGTTACCTCCTGAACACGTCCTACATTATCTACAAGCATTGTTTTCAAGCCCTTTTTACCTGCAAGTTCTGTTTCAAACACGGATTCAATTCCTGATTTTCCGACTACATCATTGGCTGAATATATATCCTCTTCTCTGTTAAGAGTCTCTAACTCAGTCTCGTTGATTTTACCTGTGTAACCAATTATATGAGCTAAATAGGTGCTGTAATTGTATCTGCGGACAGATTCCTCTGTAATTCCAACACCAACCAGTTCGGATGATGCTTCAAGAATTGCAGCCATTGTCTCCTTGGACACATTCTGGGCAACGGTAAACGGAATATATCTTTTATACGAATTGGCTGCAAGATTATACCTGATATATATAATCTTTAAAGCCATAGCGTCACTGTATTCTTCTGAAATCTGATATTTATCCTTAAAATATTTAACAACGTCATCAGGAGTTGAATTTTTCTCTTCTTCAGACAACTGACTTACCGCCTGCTTGCCATATATATCCCTGAAAAACCTCAAAAGCGTATTCCCTGATGAAGAAAATCTGTATACATGGTAAGAAGTATATTCTATAGGAAAATCATAATTAATTTTGTC
>JAZQKW010000116.1:0-8014 GCA_045542375.1 Butyrivibrio sp. | reverse complement strand
CATATAGGGTTTATAGATTTTACTTTGTTTTCGGATGAACCTGAATTTTGTGCAACATATATGATGAGCAATGTTAAATCTCACAGAATCTATAGTAGTAAATTTGCACTTAAAGTGGTAGAATTAAATAATGCAAATCTCGCGACTGATGAAGATAAGCAGTACGGGATTGATTGTTGGGCGAAGTTTTTTAAAGCTACTACATGGGAGGAATTGAAAATGTGTGCCGGTGGTGATGATATTATGCAGTCAGCAGTTGAGATTATGTATGAATATAATGAAGAAGAGGCAGTGCGAGATATGTGCCGGGAACGAGAAGAGGCGATTGCTTTTGAAGAATTCATGAAAGAAGAAAAGATAAGGCTGCAGGCAGAATTGGAAGAAGTTCATGCAAAACTTAAGCAAGTAGAAGTAACTCGGGAAATGATTGGGGTGGAAAAAGCACGACTTGAATCAGACAAGGAGCGTCTCGAATCGGATAATGAGCGACTTGAATCAGATATAGAACGCCTTGAAACAGATAATGAGCGACTTGAATCAGATATAGAACGCCTTGAAACAGATAATGAGCAATTAAGACAGGAAATAGAACGTCTTAAGAAAATGATTTCTAATTAACTCAATAACGCAAAAATCGCTGTAGACGTAGTATCTACAGCGATTTTGGTATTAGCGTAATTTTTTTGATTAATATACGCAGGCTTCTTCATCACCTGACATTACTCTTAATGCACCCTGGGCAAGAGCAAGAAGCTCATCTTCACCAGGATATACAGTAAATGGAGCAATCCATTCACATCTTTCTTTTAAGTCGTTGATAACATCAGCATTGTATGCAATACCACCTGTAACAATAATCTGGTCAACTTTTCCCTTTAATACGGTTGCCATTGCACCAACATTCTTAGAGATGTTGTAGATAAAAGCCTCACGAACAGCAGCAGCTTTCTTATCGCCGGCAGCTATCATCTTATTAACTTCACGCATATCGTTAGTTCCAAGGTAAGCATTGAAACCGCCATTACCGACTAATTTCTTCATAACTTCCTTTTCTGTATACTGTCCTGAGAAACACATTTTAACAAGTGCACCACTTGGAACAGAACCGGCTCTTTCAGGAGAAAAAGCACCATCACCATCAAGAGCATTGAAAATATCGATAATCTTACCATTCTTGTGTGGTCCTACTGAAACACCACCACCAAGATGGATGACGATTAAGTTAAGGTCCTCGTATTTGATACCTGATTCTTTAGCATATCTCTTAGCAACAGCTTTCTGGTTAAGAGCATGGAAAATACTTGTTCTTGGAAGTTCAGGAAGTCCTGAATATCTTGCAACATCTTCCATTTCGTCAACAACAACAGGGTCAACGATGTATGCAGGAACATTGATTGTATCTGCGATTTCCTTTGCAAGGATACCGCCAAGGTTAGAAGCATGCTGTCCTCTTGCACCTGACCTGAGATCTTCAAGGAGTTCTTCTGTTACTGCATAGGTTCCGCTAGGGATAGGCTTAAGAAGTCCACCACGACCTACAACTACATTAAGTGAGTTGATATCAAAATTCTTTTCCTTAAGGAAAGAAATGATAATATCCTTACGGAAATCTTTCTGGTCAATAATTGTGGCATATTTAGAAATTTCTTCTGTAGCATGTCTTAATGTCTCGTCAAAGAGAAGTGTCTCATCTTCAAATACACCGATTTTGGTTGATGTTGAACCTGGATTAATAATTAAACTAAAAACTGACATATGTCCACCTCGCTTATTTATTCTTCATTGCCTCGGCAACAACAGCTCCGAGAGCAAGTGAGTTAACTTTAACTTCAAATGAGTCTGAACGTGAAGTAAGAATAACCGGAGCAGCAGTACCTGTAATAAGGTTACCGTTAACCATATCTGCTGTATGTACCATGGCCTTGTAGCAGATGTTTCCTGCATGGATATCAGGGAAAAGTAAGATGTCGGCGTCACCAACAATCTTTCTGTCTGTGCATCCCTTGTGCTCAGCAGCTTCAGGGCAGATTGCAAGATCCATTGAAAGAGGTCCGTCAACGATACATCCTGTAATTTCGCCGGCTTCATTCATTCTTGTAAGTTCAGCAGCTTCAACTGTTGCAGGCATCTTAGGGTTAACTACTTCAACTGCTGCAATAGGAGCAACCTTAGGATTAGTGATTCCGCATGCGTTACAGATTTCTACTGTATTATTAATAATGTTAACCTTATCTTCAAGTGTAGGATAAGGGATAAATGCAACGTCTGTTAAGAAGAGAAGCTTGTCTACACCCTTAACGTCAAATACACATACATGAGAAAGTGGTTTGCCTGTTCTGAGACCAACCTCCTTATCAAGGATACTCTTAAGGAATCCCTTAGTATCAATAAGACCCTTCATATACATGTCTGCCTTGCCGTCATGTACAAGCTTAACAGCAGTAAGAGCTGCCTCTGTAACATCCTTTACATCAATAACTTCATAATCACTTAAATCCATTGAAATTGAGTCAGCAATTTCTTTAATAAGGTCTGCGTCACCTACAAGGATAGAATCAGCGATTCCTCTTTCCTTAGCTGCCTTACAAGCTTCAAGAACTGCCTCATCCTGAGCAACAGCAACAGAAACCTTCTTAATACTGCATTCTTTAACTTTGGATAAAATATCATCAAAAGTCTTAATCATAATTAATTCTCCTTTGTTTCTAAAAAATCTACTAAAAATATTAGCACTTCCTAACCTAAAGGTCAACGGAAAATCTGTTGACATAATAACAAAAAAATGATAGCATATGAAAATGCAAACAGCTTGCAAATGCAAATCAATTGCAAAATGGAGTGATTATAAATGGCAACCAAGAATTATTCAACAGTAAGTCATACCAAAATAATGGAGTTTTTTACCTCAAATCAGGATAAGATTGTGAAGGCATCCGACATAGATAATTATCTTCGCAAGGAGGGAATAGAGGTTAATCCATCTACAATATACAGATATCTTAACAAGCTCAGTAAAGAGGGTGCCGTTATGAAATATGTTGCAGAAAAAGGTGAGATGTCTACATATCAGTATGTTGGGGACAGAAAACACAGCTGTAAGGACCACCTTCATTTAAGATGCGTCGGTTGTGACAGGATAATTCATCTGGAATGTCATTTTATGGATGAATTGTATAATCATATTATGGAACACCATGGGTTTTCGCTTGTGTGTGAGTCATCTGTTTTAAGTGGAATGTGCAAGGAGTGCAGGGAAAAACAATGAAACGGTTTAGAATAATAATTTCCTTACTGTTTATAACGATGAGTGTTTTACTTACAGGATGCAGATTCGTAAAGCAGCAGGATAACGGTAAAATAAATATAGTTACAACCGTGTTTGCATCATTTGACTTTGCAAGGCAGGTGGCAGGAGATAATGCTAATGTAACTCTTTTGATTAAGCCGGGGTCGGAATCTCATTCTTATGAGCCTACACCTAAAGATATTATCGCCATAGAGGAATGCGATATTTTTATATATACGGGTGGAGAAAATGATACCTGGTTAGATTATATTTTGAACACAGTTGATAATGATGACATTAAGATAATTAAGATGCTTGACTTAGTTGAGAAATATGAGGAAGAGCATGTTGAAGGGATGGAAGGACATCATCATTCCCATGAACATGACCATTCCCATGAAGAAGGGGCAGAGGAATGGGATGAGCATGTATGGACGGATCCTTTGAACGCTATTAAGATATCTGAAAAAATAAAAGATGTTCTCTGTGAAACAGATGTAAATAACAAAGAACGGTATGAGGAGAATTTTAGACAGTACTCTGATGAATTGATGAGACTTGACAGTGAATTTGAGAGTATAGTTGAGAAGTCAGAAAGACATGAACTTGTATTTGGTGACAGATTTCCATTAAGGTATTTTGTTGAAGCATACGGATTGGATTATTATGCGGCTTTTCCCGGATGTGCGGCGGAAAGTGAACCAAGTGCCAAGACAGTTGCTTTTCTTATTGATAAGGTAAAAGAAGATAAAATACCGATAGTCTTTAAAATAGAACTTAGTAACGGAAATATTGCCAATGCAATTGCCAATGATGCAGGAGTAAAAGTTATGACCTTTTATACCTGTCATAACGTGAGCAGGAGTGATTTTGATAAGGGAGAGACATATATAAGTCTTATGAGAAGGAATCTCGATACACTAAGGGAGGCTTTGAACTGATGGCTTTAATAAAATGTGAGAATTTGAAGCTTGGCTACGAGGGACAGGTTATTCTTGAAAATATTAATTTTGAACTTAATGGTGGCGAATATCTCTGCATCATCGAAGAAAACGGTGCCGGAAAGAGTACCCTTGTGAAAGCTCTTCTAAAATTAAAAAAAGCAATGGGAGGAAGCATTGAACTTGGAGATGGTTTAAGGGCCAGAGAAATAGGCTATCTTCCACAGCAGACACTTGCACAGAAGGATTTTCCTGCAAGCGTTTTTGAAGTTGTTATATCGGGTAGGTTAAATAATCTTTCTTTTCTTCCGTTCTATACCAAGGCTGACAAGGAAGATGCCATGGATAAGATGCGCCTTATGGGTGTGGATGCACTTAAGAATAAATGCTACAACGATTTATCGGGAGGGCAGCAGCAGAGAGTTCTGCTTGCCCGTGCCATGTGTGCAACCAAGAAGGTTATTTTGCTTGATGAGCCGGCAACCGGACTTGACCCTATTGTTACTGCTGAATTTTACGAATTGATTTCCAAGATAAATAAGGATATGGGAATTACAGTTATTATGGTATCCCACGATATGGATGCCACATTGAAATACGCGTCTCATATTATGTATTTATCTCAGGATAAGGTTTTTTACGGAAGCAAAAAAGAATACCTTGAATCAGGAGTGGGCATGAAATATGCCACCGGAGAAGGAGCAGAGAAAAATGTTTGATTTATTTAGAACAATGTTTTCATATGATTTTATGGTTCAGGCTATAGTTGTGGGACTTCTTGTAACCCTGTGTGCATCTCTTTTGGGAGTCAGCATGGTGTTAAAAAGATATTCTATGATAGGGGATGGACTTTCGCATGTGGGATTTGCGTCACTGGCACTTGCATCAGCACTTAATGTGGCACCTCTTAAACTTGCGGTTCCCATATGTATAGTTGCAGCCTTTTTTCTTTTGAGATTAAGCTCTAACAGTAAGATTAAAGGAGACCAGGCGTTGGCAATACTGTGTAGCGGCTCGCTGGCAGTTGGTGTTATGATATTATCTCTTTCATCAGGGATGAATACGGATATTAATAATTATATGTTTGGTAGTATTCTTTCGATAAGTGAAGGGGATGCACTACTTACCAAAATAATAGCACTTATAGTGATTGTATTGTTTATTGTATTTTACAATCGTATATTTGCTGTAACCTTTGATGAAAGCTTTGCCAAAGCAACAGGAACAAGAGCTGGCCTTTATAATATGATACTTTCCATACTTACGGCTGTTACAGTTGTAATCGGTATGAGAATGATGGGAGCACTGCTCATATCAAGTCTTATAATTTTCCCAAGTCTTACATCTATGAGAGTATGTAAAACATATAGGGGAGTTATTATTACTTCAGTAATAGTTGCGGTAGTAAGCTTTCTTATTGGAATTACGATTTCCTTTGCCTGCTCTACACCTACCGGAGCAAGTATAGTGTGTGTGAATCTGGTGCTTTTTGGATTACTTAGTCTTGTGGGATTGGCAAAACAACGTTTTCATGCTGGCTGATTAGTATTCTCCGGAACCATTCGACTTACGGTAAGCACTTGGTGTTACACCATATTTTTTCTTGAAAATACGATTAAAATAAGACAGGTTGTCATATCCGCAGTCGGCAGCAATATCAATTATGTTGTCGTCAGAAGACAGAAGCGTTCTTGCGGCCATTGACAATCTGTAATCATTTAAATAATTTATGAAGGAATCGCCCATGTTTTTCTTGAAAAACTTCATAAAATGGGAGCTGGAAAAGCCGCAGACGTCAGCTATTTCTTCAATGCTTATATCATGTCTGTAATTCGCTTCCAGATAATTAAGTATGGTCTTGATTCGGTCTACATTCTTATTGGACTTGGTCTCTGATATTTCCTCTGAATTAGTGTATATGACAAAGAAAAATTCATAAAGGCATGCTTTAAGGGCCAGCTTGTATCCTTTTGGAAAGGTACGACAGATGTTATCTGCCTTGTTGAGACAGAGAGCAAGCTCGTTATATATGTCATCATCAGCGGTTATAAGGTTCTTAATGGCTATATTGCCTGCAAGTAATGGAATGAAAAAATCAGACTCCAGAGTATCTGATATTTTGGAGATAAGCATATCTGTGGAAAAAATAATGTTTTCATATTCCATTGAGTATTTATCCAATTGGGAAATACTGTGAAGCTGTCCGGGAATTACAATGATTATGTCACCGGCTTCTACATAGTGGGAGTGCATATCAATTGATACGGTTCCTTTTCCTTTTTTAATATATATAATTTCCATTTCGTTATGCCAATGATTAGGAACTTCATAAAAATCCAACGGAATTGAGCATAAATATGTATTATATGGAAATATGGATTCTGAGTGTTTCTTGGTTTCGTGATATATTTCGTATTCAGGAATATTCATTGTAAACCTCCATTAATTTGCAGTTGATGATAGTATTGTACCATATTTTAATGGTATACTACAAGAAATTTTGAAAAAATTAAGAGTATAATACATTTGTATGTAAAAATACATAAGAAGCACGCGAAAGGATTAACACACAATGGGAAAAGAACTTGAAAGAGGCGCAGGAATACTGCTCCCAATCAGCAGTTTACCATCTCCATACGGAATAGGTACATTGGGTGAGAAGGCTTACGAATTTGTCGATATGTTAAGAGCATCAGGTCAGAAGTACTGGCAGGTGCTTCCTGTAGGACCGACAAGTTTTGGAGACAGCCCATATCAGTCATTTTCGGCATTTGCCGGCAATCCATATTTTATTGACCTTGACTTCCTTGCAGAAGAAGGACTTGTTAACAGAGAAGAACTTCAGGGCATTAATTGGGGAAGCAATCCGGAATATATAGAATATGATGTAATCTACAATGAAAGATTTAAAATATTAAGAAAAGCATATCAGGCTTCTAATCATAAGGATACAGAAGAATACAAGACTTTCCTTAAAGAGAATGAAGATTGGATTCAGGATTTCGCATTATTCATGGCAATTAAAGCAGACCATGATAATAATGATTGGCTCAGCTGGGAGGCAGATATCAGATATCGTAAGCCGGCTGCAGTTACTAAGTATCAGAAGAAGCTTGCTGATGAGATAGATTTCTACATCTTTATGCAGTTTAAGTTCTATGAGCAGTGGACAAGACTTAAACAGTATGCTAACAAGAAGGGTATTCAGATAATTGGTGATATTCCAATTTATGTTGCTCTTGACAGTGCGGATGTATGGACTAACCATACACAGTTCCTTCTTGATAAGGAATGGAAGCCTGTTAATGTTGCGGGTTGTCCTCCGGATATGTTTTCATCATATGGTCAGAAATGGGGCAATCCTATTTATGACTGGAAGGCAATGGAGAAAGATGATTTTGCATGGTGGAAGAGAAGAATGGCTGCTTCAGCCAAGCTTTATGACGTAACAAGAATTGACCACTTCATCGGAATTGTTCGTTACTACAATATTCCTGCGGATGGAGAACCTAAGGATGGTTTCTATGCAGAGGGACCGGGAATTAAGCTCATTAACGCAATTGACAGCGCTATGGGAGGAGCTAAGGTGATAGCAGAAGACCTTGGCGTTGTGGTTCCTGAAGTAGTTGAACTTATTAAGAAGTCAGGATATCCTGGAATGAAGGTACTTCAGTTCTCATTTGATGGAGACGCTAACAGCGAGCATGCATTCCACAATCATTCTAAGAATTATGTTGAGTATATCGGAACTCATGACAATGATACAATCATTGGTTATTTTGACACG
>JAZQKW010000115.1:0-3134 GCA_045542375.1 Butyrivibrio sp. | reverse complement strand
GTTGTGATAGCAGTAATACGGATATTGCTTTTTACTTTATTACTGATAATTACTGCGCCTGCTCCGGTTACTGTCCACGTAGCGCATAATGGTCTCTGGCTCCCATACTCAAGAGGGTATCTGAACTGTTTTTCTGCACTGGCAAAATGACTTGAGGTAAGTGCCACCACATTGTCTGCATAATCTGCTGCTACCGTCATTGCTCCAAGAGACATAGCCTCTCCCATAGTTGAGCAGGCTCCATACATTCCAAATAAAGGAATGGCAAATTCTTCCGTTCCAAATGAGGTCGCGATAAGCTGTCCCAGTAAATCTCCGGCAAAAACATAGCGTATTTCCTTATAATCCATACCTGTTTTGTGCATAAGCCGCTTTACTGCCAGACTTTGAAGCTCACTTTCTGCCTTCTCCCAGGACGACTGGCCTACATATGGATCCTTAATTATTTCATCAAAATATTCAGAAAGAGGTCCTTCACCTTCTTTTTCCCCCACAACGGATGCTGCTCCCACTATATATGGCGGATTATCAAAAACAATACTTGCCTTACCTGCTTTTCCCATAATTATCCCCTTTTAGTTGTTATTGGAATTATTATGTGTAAATTGCAAAAAAATATCCGGATTATTCAATCCGGATACTATAATATATTCTACTGTAATCTTGTCAGCATCTTTTCTCTGACATAGTCAGATATCTGTACTGTTGACCAGTCCTTAAACTGCTCATATGGCATTACTTCAACAATTTCGAAATGAACCTTGGTTCTCTTAAATGGGAATCCGTTCTTAATGTTGTTGCTGTTATGAACAACACCTATTACTATCGGCGACTTAGCCCATACTGCCGACTTAAAGCAGCCATGCTTGAACTCAAGAAGTGTCTCCTCTGTTCTGTTTCTGGTACCTTCAGGATATACTCCTACACAACAGTCTCCTGAGGAAATCATATCTGCTGCCTTCTTGGTTATCTTGGCACCACTTCTTACATCTTCTCTGTCAATTGCCATATAACGGCATCTTGTCATATATCTGTGACCAATTGGAATATTAAAATTCTCCGGCTTAGATATAAAAGCAAGAGGATACTTGATAAAGGCTCCTACCTGAATAAAAGTATCATATATTGAAATATGGTTGGACACGAATAAAAATCTGCCCTCTGACGGCTTAGGAAGCTTCTCCATACCTGTTATTGTAATGTTAGCTGATGAAAGCTGTGCTGCATTCTCCATAAGAAGACTGAACAACACACCATAGAATCTATTGTGCTTCTCATAATCCTTCTTAGTATTAATCGTTGCAGATACAACTGCCAAAAATATCCACATCAAAAGTAAAAATACAAAATAAGCACCAATCCATAGACCTGCCATAACTACAGGAATAAGATACAGGTGTGTTCTTGTAAATAAATTGATGGCCGGATTAATACACATTAATACTGCCATTGCGATTGTTGAAAGCACGACGTTAACTTTATGTATCATAAATTACCTCTCGTTTCCTTATTATATATCAGACCATTAAGATGTTATCAGAAAAACAGGTAAATTACAAGTTTAATTTACCCTATAAGCATAATATTTGTGAAGAAGTATATCCGGATTATACGAAAGCTTTGCTTTTCTTAAGCCCTCTATGCCCATATCATCTTCTCTGTTTACATAGTTATAGCCTGAAATGGTATTAGCTGCAAACATCTGATTAATAGCCTGATATATTCCGCCTATTTCATGATTGGCTTTTTCAAAATGTGTCACAAATACCTCATCGTTCAGTTCTTCACCTATCGTAAATGCTTCTACCTTCCCATCAACTCTTATTAGAGCTCCTTTAAAATCAAACATATCATAATTATCAAATACTCTATCAAGAATATCACTTTCCGCGTCATTATCCCTCTTTTTGACCCAGCTATCCTTCATCCTTCTGCATTCTTCAATATTGTTAGAACCTATTTCTTCATATGAGTAGTCATAGTTCTTTATAAATTTGTTATACAAATTTTTCTTGCTGTGGAATCTGGTGCCGGACAGATTAATAAGCTCTGACACCTTATATATATAATCGCTGTCTTCTCTTAAAAAACCATATTCAAATGCTTCTCCATACACATCCTTCATCCTGCCTACCATATCCTCTGAAAGATTATTAAGCACCATTCTTTTAGAAAGACCTACTGCATCCTTTTCAAGAATTGCAACAAACCCCTTCACATCCTCCGGTAATTCCACCGGTGAATACACGGCATTATCTCCGTAAACACCTCTATACACCAGTACGTCATTTATAAAAGCATAATCCAGATTGTCATTCCACCAAAATACATTGGCAGGTGCATATTCACAATTAAATGTGTGACATTTATGGGTATAATCTTTAATTAATTTTCTGTCATCATAAGTCAGTCGTACAAATCCGCTCATAAATCTCCTGTCAAAACGGTATGAAGCCTTCCACGCTTCCATGCACACCTTTTATCAGAAGCACAGAATCTGCAAATTCCTTCAGCCCCATTGCTTCATATGCATCTCTACTCATACCATAATATTTTATTCTGTCATCAAGCATTATCGCATATCCCGCTTCCCTGCCACGAAAAATAACCTTGTAAAACTTCCAGTCTTCTTCCGTCAAAACATATTTTATAATATTTTGTCCAAATTTTACAAAATTATTGGTGCACTCGTAATCTTTTGCAACGAATTCCATTATTTCTTCCATATTTACAGGAATCATTTTCTCAAAAGACTTGTCATATCCGTAGCTGTAGGTATATGTTTTATCTTTAAACCCATACCTCTCATAATATCCGTAAAGGCTTTCCTCTGCCGGCATAAGGAATATATATTCTTTCCCTGAAGCTTTATTAAGCGCATATTCAATCAGCTCCCCCATATATCCTCTTCCCCTGTATTCATTCAATGTGGCAAGGCCGTATAGGTAGGTTGATGTCTCCACATTAATCATATAAAGCATGGACACAATTCTGCCATCTGTTTCATATACCAATGTATCAATTTCTTCAAATATGTCAATAAAATTATCTATAAGTTCATATTCATCTCCAAAAATCCGAGGCCATATTTTCTTTAATTCCTCAATATGATCTGTGCGTGCCGGACTTATCAT
>JAZQKW010000114.1:0-26707 GCA_045542375.1 Butyrivibrio sp. | reverse complement strand
ACCAGCTGCGCCATGTCAGCGGACAACAAGGTCATTATAATAAAAAAACACAATTATTGCAAGTGAAAAAGTCAATACCAAGTCGGATCGTAGCCATGTCGTTCTGTGAGCCAAGGAGTTGAGGCAGTTGATTGTCTTCCTAAGACCGCTTGGCCTCCGACTTACCAGCTGCGCCATGTCAGCGGACAACAAGGTCATTATAATAAAAAAACACAATTATTGCAAGTGAAAAAGTCAATACCATTTACGTAGAATATTCTTGTCTTCGTCTTTTATAATGCAGTATATGCCAAATGGTATTACAAACAGCGAAATCCACTGAGAGGTTGACAGACCAAGGAAGATTCCACGGATGGCGTCTCCTCGGAAAAATTCAAGGATGAATCTCATTGTGCCGTATAAAGTAAAATATGTGCCAAATGTCAGATAATGTCTGTTTCTTTTTTTCAAAACGAAGCATAGAATAATAAAGATGACTACATTACCGGCAGCTTCAACAAGCTGAATTGGAAAACCATTAATACCATAACAGCATCCGGAAAGATAGCAGCCGACCCTGCCAAAGGCATGGAACAGAGGTATCGCAGGAATTGTATATGAAAACATTTCCTTGACATCTTCCGAATAGGCAATCTTATAAATCATAAGTCCTGTGAGAAAACCAAAAAGTCCGCCGTAGAATACCAGACCCGGTGTGCATCCCGTAAGGAAATATCTGAAATCAGAAAAGATATATGGAAGATACGAAGCAATATCATATATTCGTGTAATGTAATATAAAAAAATGCCACCGATGAACATAAATGGGATTCCGTAAAGCATGAAAAATGTAAGCTTTCGGAATGAATAATTCCTTCTGATACATATAATGAATGCATAGATTACAGCGGCAATGGCGCCAAGCAACCCCATAAGGCTGTATGAGGAAAATGGTTTGTTAAAAATATAAATATATGGATACATAATGTCTCCTTAAAATTATTTACTAAAAGTTCTGTCGAAAGGTTGAAATTTCTGACGAAAAGTGGTAGTCTAATAATATATTATATGTGGAGAAAAATCAATGAATAAGTATAAGAAATCAATTGCCAAGCATCTAACATTTGTATTTACGCCAATGATAATCGTCATAGTTGCATTGGTTATTTGTATTATTAACTGTACAAGATGCTATACTACAAGTATTAAGCAATACACTAACAAGTATTATACAACATCAGGTTTTACTGCAGCAGTCAGTGAACTTAGTGTGGAGTTACATAATTATTTATTAGTTGATAGTGAATATAATCTTACAGGTTTTGAAGAGAAGTATAGAGATATGGGGGATGCTTTCGATCAGTTATATGATATAAGATTTGAATTTGATAAGGCTGATACAGAACGTATAGAAGCAATTAATGACACTATTACTAAGGATATGCAGGTTCTTCTTAAGACTATTGCAGAGGGCGAAGGTGAGGAGAAGATAACTGCGATTAATAAGTTCAGAGAGGAACTGTCAGATATTTGTGTTGATACGAATAAGTCTCTTTCCAGATTGATTAACAAGGGTAACAGTACATATTATACACATAAGATTACAATTTATATATCTATTGCCATTATGATAATAGCCTTATTAGGCTTTGTAGCTATGGCAGTGTATGTTGTATATTATCTTAAGAGAAGGGTTGGGGAACCATTGGTGGAAGTAAGCGAATGGGCTAAGCAGTTTGAAGATAATTACAGTGGTATGGATGATCTGGAATATGATTTGGATGATGAGATAGGTGCTTTATGTAAGTCATTTAATATCGTTAAGAATAATCTTTCTCAGGCAAGTGAGCTTAAGAAGGAGAACGAGGCGGCACTTCGTAAGCTTCAGAATGAAGAAGCTAATAAGATGAAGTTCGTTAAGCAGCTGTACAATGAGAAGAGAGAGAAGGAGACTATAAGTTCGGAAGCTAAGCGAGATGGACTTACAGGACTTTACAACAGAAGATCTTTCGACTCGCTTATTGAAGATTTCGTTGCTAACAAGCCTAACGATACAGAAGGTGCTTTGTTCCTCATAGATATGGACTATTTTAAGAATGTTAATGATACGTTAGGACATCTTGCGGGTGACGAAGTGCTTAAGACTCTTGCAGGAGCTATGAGAATGGTATTCCCTGCAGGATATCTTGGAAGATATGGTGGAGATGAATTTATTGCATTTGTAACCGATGTGAAATCAGATGAAGACCTTGACAGATTTGGAGCAGAATTGTGTAAGAAGATGGACCGTGAGTATGAGTCAGGTGGTAAGTCAGTTAAGATTTCGGTCAGTGTAGGTATTGCAGGAACAGAAGGAATTGATGATTACTCAGAGCTGTATATGAAGGCAGATAAGGCTTTATATCACTCTAAAGAGAACGGTAGAAATCAGTATACAGTTGCTTCTAATTTACCGGAATAAGTTAATAATTTCAGAATCGAAGAATTCAGCCTCTGATAAATCGTGTGTTATAAGTAACACAGTTTTATCGGAGGTTTTCTTTTTGACATATTCCATTACGGCGATTTTGTTGTCTGTATCAAGACCTTTAAATGGCTCATCAAGGATGAGTATATTAGAGTTGGCAAGGAGTCCTCGCAGGATAGCTACGCGGCGCTTCATACCGCCACTTAATTCAGATACACGGGTGTTAAGACAGTTCTCAAGCCCAAGTTCGCTAAGTGCTTCTGTAATTACTTTATCTGATACATCAGATACCATAGCGATGTTTTTTCGAACGGAAATCCCTTCACATAATCTGTCTTCCTGAAATACAACAGAAAACTGTGGTATTGAGTTATAGTCTATAGTTCCTTCATAAGGAATAAGGCCAAGTATCGCACGGATTAAGGATGTCTTGCCGATTCCGGATTTGCCCATTATTGCATAGGTTCCAATGGAAAAATCACATGATAAATCCTCAATAACTTTAGCTTCGTCATATTTAATTGTTAGATTTCTGATTGATATATGTGGTTTCATATGGGTATGCTCCTACTGATTTTCCAATTAATCTGACTATACAGACCAGTAATTTTTCAAATATAACACTTATAATAATAATTGTGGCTGTCCATGCGAACATCTTTCCGGTCTCAAGGTACATTTTTGAGATATAGAGACTGTTTCCTATTGAGCCTTTAATCAGACCGATTATCTCAGCTGCAATTCCGGATTTCCATGCAAGTCCCGCAGCGATAGATACGCCTGCAGTAAGCTGTGGGATTACGGATGGCAGGTATATGTATAAGAATTTCTTATACGGAGTCAGTTTAAAGACTCGGGCCATTTCAAGCATATTGGGGTCAGTTCCGTCTATTGCTGTAAGGAGGTTAGTGTAAATGACAGGTAATACCATTATTGCAGATATAAATATTGAAAGCCTGGCTGAACTGAACCAAAGCAGTGCCAGTATAACTATTGAAGCAACAGGGACACATTTGATTATCTTAATTGGCAGCGAAATGATTGATTCGACCAATGGGTTAAAGGAAGCGACAACTGCAAGAATAACGGCTAGCGCAAAGCCTATTAAAAATCCAAGTGCAATCCCCTTTAATGTTACCAAAATACTTCGGAAAAAGTCTGGGGTCCTTATCAGGTCTACAAGTGACAGTAAAGTGTCAGCAGGTGAAGGCAGAAAAATATCGTTATCAATAATTATGGCTGCAATGTGCCATATAAGACACCATATGAATATTGCAATTATTGTATAGATTATTTTTCTCTTCATTGCTGACTCCTGTAGTATTACTTATTAATATAAAATCCTGTATCATCAGGGATAGAGCCGCCTACAGATGCAGGGTTGGCATCGGATAATACCTGAAGATATGGGATAAGCTGCTCCTTCATAGCAGTTCCGGTAATGAGAGTTACATTACAGTAAGGAATAGCTTTGAGAGCAATAGCCGCCTTGAAAATATCGTATTTTTCAAGTAATTCGGCACATTCTTCAGTGTTATTGTTGGCAAATTCTGTTGAGAGTCTGTATTCTTCAAGAAATTTATCAAAGTCTTCTCTGTTGTTCTCAAGGAATTCCTTTCGTACAACAATTACACCGGTGACAATATTACTGTCTTCAGATATCTTACTCCATTCCTTGTTAAGGTCAATTATGTTGCGGCAATTTTCCATCTGATTCATTGCAATTGTTGCGTAAGGCTGTGGAAGCATAAGGATGGCATTGTCATCTAGCGAAGCATTAGCAACCACCTCGGAACCTTCCTTATAGTATTGAATGTTCACATCCTTGTCCGGGTCAATATCATTACCGGTCAGGATATGTCTTAAAGTGTATTCAGGGGTGGTTCCCTGACCTGTTGCGTAGATTGTTTTGCCCTTTAAATCCTGAAGGGTGTTGACATCCGGGTCGGTGGTCAAAATATAAGTCACACCTAAGGTGTTAATACCGGCTGTAATTATGCCACCTTCGGTTTTGTTAAAAAGAACTGATGCAAGGTTGGCAGGAACTGCGGCAACATCTATTTCTCCTTTTACAAGTCCGCCGGTTATCTCATCAGCAGCACCATATACACTGTAATTATAATGGTTGTGGGTTAAGTCCTTATCTGAATCTGAATATAATTTCACAAGTCCGATAGATGTAGGCCCCTTCATTGAAGCGATGTTAATGGCTGTACCGGATTGGTTGTTGTTTTCGTTGTTTGATTTTTCACAGGCAGTAAGGTTAAGAAACAATACCGCAGACATTAATATAATAAGTAGTTTTTTCATGTGTCATATGTCCTTTCTTATGATAAAAAATTATAATAAAAATATTTAAGGAATGCAAGAATACATCTTGTGACTTTACGAAATAAAGAAATGTGATATAATTAAGGAAAAATTTAGAGAATATAAGAGGGATACTCATGATTGAAATTAAGAATTTAACCAAGGTGTATAAGCTTAATGCACGTCAGATGCAGAAGGCTAAGACCAAGGAACGTACCAAAATTGCAGTTAATAATGTATCAATAGTTGCTAATCCGGGAGAAATCTACGGGCTTTTAGGACCTAATGGAGCAGGCAAGACAACAACATTGAGATGTATTGCAACTCTGCTTAATCCTACAGAGGGGAAGGTTCTTGTAGATGGACATGATACAGTGAAGGAAGCAGATGAGGTAAGAGCTAAGATTGGCTTTCTTACCAATGATATCAAGCTTGACCCACAGTTTTCAGTGGATTATCTTTTTGATTTTTTTGGCAGGCTGCATAAGGTTGAACCGGATGTTTTGGCACAGAGAAAAGAAGAATATTTTGAATATTTTGGCATAACCGAATTTAAGGACAAGAAGATAGAGGAATTATCTACAGGTATGAAGCAGAAGGCTGCAATCGCAGTGTGTCTTGCTCACGACCCACAGATTGTTATTTTTGATGAACCTACATCGGGACTTGATATCATTACGGCAAGGCTTGTGACGGACTACCTTAAGAAATTACGTGATATGGGTAAACTTGTAATTATTTCAACTCATATTATGAGTGAGGCAGAGAAGTTATGTGACAGAATAGGTATTATTATAGACGGATGCAAGGTGTGTGAAGACACCTTGGACGGAATATGTAAGACATATAACACAGATAACCTTGAGGATGCTTTCTTTGAAATGTACAAGGCTAACCATAAGGAGGAAGAATAATGGGATTCAGAGTTATTTTATCAAAAGAATTAAAACGTGTATTTGGCGATAAGAAAATGATATTTTCAATGTTCATTCTTCCGGTTCTTCTAATAGGTGGATTATTTCTGTTAATGTTTAATCTTGCTGATAAGAGTGAGAAGAATATTGATAATCACCAGACCAAGGCTTATATTATGGGAGCACCAGATGATTTTATTAAATTGATGCTGGATAAGGAGGATTGCTACGATATCTATGTAGGATATGGTGATGATTTTGAAATGATGAAGGAACATCTCATTACAGGTGAGGTTGATGTTATTGTCGAGTTTCCTAGAGATTTCGAAGAAGTATTCTTAAGTGATGATAAGGAAGTTGTGCAGCAGATTAAGACCTATTACAATCCGTCGGAGGAGCATTCGGCAGCAGGGAGAGAGCGATTTGTTCAGGGTTATTTGGAGGAATACAGGCAGCTTCTTTTGACAAAGCGTTTTGAGAATGTTAATTATGCTACAATTTATACTGTAGACACTGACAATCCGGACATGATTGTTCAGGATGAGAAGAAGGCTACAGGAAAAGCACTTGGAATGATAATTCCTTATTTTGTAACAATTATGCTTTTTGCCGGGGCAATGGGACTTGGAGTTGATTCTATTGCAGGTGAAAAGGAACGCGGAACAATGGCTAACCTTCTTATTAGTCCGGTGAAGCGTTCTGAGATAATTATGGGTAAAATAACAGGGCTTGGAATAGTGTCTCTTATTTCTGCTATAGTGTATGTGGCTTCAATGGCAGGGGTTATGATTTATTCGGCAAAACAGAGTGATATGGGAGGACAGATGCAGAAGTTATCCCTTGATTTTGATGTAATACAGGTAATTCAGCTTATTATTATAATTCTTGGTATTACATTCCTGTATGTTGCACTTATCGGAATGGTCTCTGTAATGGCTAAGAATATGAAGGAAGCCCAGACCTTTATTATGCCGCTTTACATTATCGTTATGGTTGCCGGTATGACAACAATGTACACAGGAAGTGCTGCTTCAACAGTAAGCTATGCAATACCGCTTTATAATACATCTGTTGTATTCAAAGGAATTTTTAGTATGGAAATGACAATGACTCAGTTTATTATAGCAGCAGCAGTTACCTACGGTACGGCATTACTTGTGGTAGCATTAATGACCAAAGCAATAAAGAGTGAAAAAATAATGTTTAATGCATAACAGGAGATATTATGTTAGCTGTAGTATTTGATATGGATGGTGTACTTTTTGACACTCAGAAGGTATATGTAAGAACCTGGCATGAGGTTGCAGATATTCTTAAAATAGAGAATTTTGAAGAGCCTCTTAACTTATGTATAGGAACCAACAAAGCGGACCAGATTGAGATTCTTAAGACTCACTGTGGAGAGAATTTCCCGTTTGAACGTTTCTATGCACTTAAGGAAGAAATATTTACACGACATATTGCGCAAGAAGGAGTTCCTCTCATGAGAGGAACTCTTGATTTGCTTAAAGAGTTGAAAAGAATGGGAGCAAGGGTTGCCATTGCATCTTCTTCAAGGGATGATGTTGTAAGACATAATCTTGAGGTGACAGGGCTTGCAGAATATTTTGATGTGATTGTAGGTGGCAATATGGTGGAGCACAGTAAACCATCGCCTGACATCTATCTTAAAGCCTGCCAGATGCTTTCGGTTAATCCTAAGGAAACATATGCGGTAGAGGATTCTTATAACGGTATATATTCAGCAGTGGCTGCAGGGCTTAAGACTATTATGGTGCCGGATTGCCAGCCGCCTAAGAAGGAAATAGATGATATTATTTACAAGAGATTTGATTCTCTGTATGGATTCAAGGAGTACCTTACGGTAAGGTGTCTTATGGAACGTCTGTGGTCCATATATCCATATGCATCTGTTTTGTGTGAGAACAAAAGGGGAAAAAGATTTTCAGTATCTGCTCAGGGAATGAAGGCAGTATCTGACAAATTATTTTGTGCAAAAGGCTGTGTAGTTAAGGCATATAATGGCAGTCGCTTTACGGAGTATTCTTTTAACGGACTTACAATGGATGGAATTGATGAGATTATAGCAGCGATTGCAGATAATTTTGCCCTGTACGATAATGAAGAAATGTGTTTTGAACCTATGGAATATGGCATTCCGGAGGATGATGGGGCAACAGGATACACGGGCGCAATTTATGAAGATAATCCTGAAATAATGGGAGATAAGGCTGTTTTGGCAAAGCTCACTCATATAAGGGAAACCGGACTTAAGGCAGATAAAGACGTTATGGACTGTATTGCGGCAGCGGCATATCAGAGTTCGGAGAAGACCTTTATATCCAACAATAAGGATGTTACTGAGAAGGTGCTGTGGATGACGGGAGCACTTTCCATGATGTCTAAAAAGGATGACGTAATAAAGAATTATTTTAAAAGCTATTCTAATCTGGGAGGAGCAGCGGTACTTGATGAGATGGAGCAGGACATACCGGTAATTGCAGGCTGTACTGTTGAGCTTCTTGATGCTGAAAAAATAACACCGGGAAAATATGAATGCATATGCACTCCAGAGGTCACCGGAATGATAGTTCATGAGGCCTTCGGACATGGTGTGGAGATGGATATGTTTGTGAAGGACAGAGCCTTGGCAGAACAGTATGTAGGTGAATATGTGGCATCCCCTCTTGTTACTATGCACGATGGAGCAGCAGCGGCGGTAGAAGCTGCAAGTTATGGCTTTGATGATGAGGGAATGAAGGCGGGGGATACTGTAATTATAGAAAAAGGTATTCTGAAAACAGGAATTAACGATACTCAGACCGCCCTTAATCTTGGAATTCCTGCAACCGGTAACGGACGCAGGGAGAATTTTGAGCATAAGGCGTACACCAGAATGACCAATACATTTTTTGAAGGCGGCAAGGACAGCGTGGAAGATATGATTGCTTCAATTAAGTATGGTTTTATGCTTGAAAATGCCACATGTGGTATGGAAGACCCGAAAAACTGGGGAATTCAGTGCATGGTTAATGTTGCAAGAGAAATTGCAGATGGCAAGTTTACGGGCAAAGTCTATTCTCCGATTGTACTAAGCGGGTATGTGCCTGAGCTTTTGAAATCCATAACCATGATGTCCGACAGCGTTAAGCTTTCCGGAGGTGGTTTCTGCGGAAAGGGTTACAAGGAATGGGTTAAGGTATCGGATGGGGGCCCATATATTAAGGCAACCATAGATTTGGGATAGGTGACTGATATGACAGAATTGATTTTAGAAATTTTAAGAAAAAATAATATAAATACTTATCTTATCCGGGATGAAAACAGGGAAAGCGTGGAACTGTTTTTGATTAAGAAAAAAGTTGACCTTATAAGAAGTAAAAATGTAAGAGAAATCAGGGTGTGCGTATATAGGGATTTTGATAATTACAGAGGCTCTTCCATTGTATATGTATATCCGGGAATGGATTATGCGGAAATTGAGAGCATTATTTTATCCGGATATGAGTCTGCCGGAAATATAAAAAATCCGTATTTTGAACTTCCTAAGGGCGCAAAGTCAGTCGGCGATGTTAATATGGCTAATCTTAAAGAATATGCACTTGCTATGTCAAAAGCACTTTATCGTGGAGAGGAAAGGGTTGAAGGTGCCATTATTAATTCATCAGAGTTTTTTGCAAAGAAAAACAGGGTGCATATACTTAACTCTGAGGGGTGCGACGTAACATACGAGCAAGCCTGTATTTCAGGGGAGTTTGTTGTTCAGTGTGTTGTGGATGGCAATGATGTTGAGCTGTATCAGGATTTTGAATATGACGGAATTGCGGAAGATGAGATAATGAACAAGGGAATTAATGCACTCAACATGGTAAAAGACAGGGCTAAGGCGGTTAAGGCACCGGCGGATCTTTCTGAATATCCTATTGTTATTACTGATGGATATGTGGGTGAATTGCTGAAGTTTTACCTTAACAGAAGTAATGCCTCATATATATATCCGGGATATTCTCCTTATTGTAAGGGCTACAAGGTTATGGATGGTACGGATTCGGAGCGTCTTAATCTTAATGGAATTCCTAAAAAGCCATTTAGCGATGAAGGAATACCTATGGTTAAAAGACCAATTATTTCAGATGGAGTGGTGGAAAATCTTCATGGAAATGTTGCTTTTTTGTCATATATAAAAGGCGAGCAGACCGGAGAATATGACAGTATCCAATGTACCAACGGAACTGTATCCATGGATTCACTTCTTACCGGAAAATATATAATGGTCAAGAATTTTTCTGACTTTCAGGTGGATGCCTATGATGGGCATTTTGGTGGAGAATTCAGACTTGCATATCTTAGTGATGGAGAAAAGGTCAGTATTCTTACGGGAGGAACCGTAACCGGAAATCTTACCACTGACGGGAATAAGATGATTTTCTCCAAGGAAAGATATAAGGATGCTTACTATGATGGACCTGTAGCAGTTAAGATAATGAATTTTAAATCATAACGAACTTGCCTACCGGATTGTGTAAATATTGTTATATATTTTAGTTGCATTTAATAGGTTTTATAGGACCACTGGCGACCTTGAGAAAATTCGTGAAATTTTATCACAGTGACTACTCAATAAATGCCGGTGGGCTGCAAGCTGTTTGACGAAGCTCGTTTTATAACGAGCGAGGAGTTTTGCAGAACACCGATTGATAAGCATATTGTGTAGTCACTGTGGTAAAATAGAATTTTCGATATGGATGTCAGTGGTCCTATAAAACCTATTAAATGTAATTAAGATACACAAAATTTTCTGTACAATCCGGTAGGCAAGCTGTTTGTGATTTAAAATTCAATAAGTAAACTGGTTGCAACATAATTTTTATTAAGGTATAATTTATATAATTATTGTCAAAGGGTGATTGTATGGACAGATACAGAATTAAAGTAAAAGGAATAGTAAAACATAACGACGAATTTCTTATTATTCAGAAGTGGCTTGATGATAGGATTGATGAGCCTTATCAGTGGAGTTTTCTTGATACAGTTATGGAGAATGGAGAGACACCGGAGACTATGGCTGTCAGATATATTCATGAATGTACGGGAATGAATCCGGAGTATGTTACAATACCATATACCTGGACTTACAGTCTTGGAGATAATAAGTATCTTGGAGTTGCAGTATTGTGTAAGGTTGACAGCGAGCTTGTTGTTCTGTCAGAGGATATCTGCGGATACAAGTGGGTTAAGGGCGAAGAACTTAAGGAATACATCGATTATCAGGGTATTATTGATGATATGACAAGAGCGGGAATTATATAGGAACAGGAGATTTGACGTGAAGACTTTAATTAAAGGCGGAAGGGTGCTTGACCCTGCTTCAGGAAAAGATGGATTATATAATGTTTTAATAGAGGATGGAATAATAGTAAGTGTGGATACTGAGACAGTATCGGCAGATGAGATTATTGATGCAACCGGATGTTATGTAATGCCAGGATTAGTGGACTTGCATGTGCATTTCAGAGAACCGGGATTTGAATATAAGGAGACTATTAAGACGGGAGCCATGGCAGCTGCAAGGGGCGGTGTGACAAGTGTTTTCACAATGCCTAATACCAATCCGGTAATTGACAGTGTTGAGATGATTAACAGAGTCAACGAAATAGCTGCAAGGGATTCGGTTGTTAACATATATCAAGTTGCGGCAGTTACACTGGGACAGGTTGGTAACGAGGTAACAGACATTAAAGCTCTCAGTGAGGCAGGAGTTGTAGCGATAAGCGAAGACGGAAAGTCAGTTATGAACGCAGAACTCTATAGAAATGCTATGAAGACGGCAGCAGAATGTGGAATTACAATGCTTGCTCATTGCGAGGACAGAAATATGGTTAGCGGCGGTGCTCTTAACCAGAGTGCCAAGTCAGAAGAGCTTGGGGTAAAGGGAATCAGCAATGCGGTGGAAGATGTAATAGTGGCAAGAGATATTCTTTTGTCCAAGGAAACAGGATGTAGATTACATCTGTGTCATTGTTCTACAGCGGACAGTGTTAAGATGATTGAAATTGCCAAGAAGGAAGGGTTAAAGGTAACCGGAGAGGTATGCCCTCATCATTTTACTCTTTGTGACGAGGATATTCCTTGTGACAATGCAGATTATAAGATGAATCCTCCGCTCAGAAGCAGGGCAGATATGGAAGCTCTTAAGGCAGGATTGAGAGATGGAATTATGGATGTTATCTCAACAGACCATGCACCACATTCCGAGGAAGAGAAGAAGCGCCCTATCGCTAATTCACCTTTTGGAATTACAGGACTTGAGACAAGCCTCTCACTTACCTACACTGAGCTTGTGTGTGGCGGATATCTTACACCAATGCAGATGGTAGAGAAGATGAGCTACAATCCTGCGAAGATTGTAGGAATTGACAGAGGAACATTGTGTCCTGGAGCTGTTGCAGATATTACGGTAATGGACCCTGAGGCAGAGTATGTTATTGACAGAAATGATTTTGTTTCAATGGGACATAATACACCTTTTGACGGCAGAAAGGTTAAGGGTGTAGTCAGATATACATTAGTAAATGGAGAAAAAGTATATATAGGAAAGGATGTACAGTAATGATTAACAAATTAAACGCTAAGATGAAACAGATGAACGCACCGGTAGTTGTAGGACTTGACCCTATGCTCTCATATATTCCGGAGCACATTCTTAACAAAGCCATTAAGGAGCACGGAGAGACTCTTGAGGCTGCGGCGGAAGCAGTTTTTGAATACAATAAGGGAATTGTTGATGCGATATATGATATCGTGCCTGCAGTTAAGCCTCAGATTGCAATGTATGAGCAGTTTGGCGTGCCGGGTGTTGAGGCATTTAAGAAGACTGTTGATTACTGTAAGTCAAAAGACCTTGTAATTATTGGAGATGTTAAGAGAGGCGATATTGGTTCTACATCAGAAGCATATGCAGTCGGACATCTTGGAAATATTAAGATTGGAAGCAATGTATATACTCCTTTTGGAGAAGATTTTGCAACAGTTAATCCGTACCTTGGAAGTGATGGAATTAATCCTTTCATTAAGGTATGTAAGGAAGAGAACAAGGGTATTTTTGTACTTGTTAAGACATCTAATCCTTCAAGCGGAGAGTTTCAGGACAGACTTATTGACGGAAGACCTCTTTATGAGTACGTTGGAGAGCAGGTTGCAAAATGGGGCGAAGAATGTATGGGCGACGGCTACAGCTATGTAGGCGCTGTAGTTGGTGCAACATATCCTGAACAGGGAAAAATCCTTCGTAAGCTTATGCCTAAGACACTTATTCTTGTACCGGGCTATGGTGCTCAGGGTGGACAGGGTAAGGACCTTGTACACTACTTCAATGAAGACGGACTTGGAGCAATTGTTAACAGCTCAAGAGGAATTATCTGCGCTTACAAGCAGGATAAATATGCTTCTTTTGGCAGTGAAAATTACGCAGATGCATCAAGAGCAGCAGCACTTGATATGATTGAAGATATTAATTCAGCAAGAGGATAATAATATGAAATTCGAAGAAACAGCTAAAGTAATAAGCCAGACCTGTCTTGGTGAGGGCATATATGATATGTGGATTGAGACCTGCAATATTGCAGAGCATGCAGTTCCGGGACAGTTCATTTCTGTATACACCAAGGATGCTTCAAAGCTCCTTCCAAGACCCATCAGTATATGTGAAGTAAGTGGCTCTAAATTAAGAATTGTATACAGAGTTGCCGGCGGTGGGACCTTGGAATTCTCTTCTTATGTGGAAGGGGATGACATCAGAGTATTAGGCCCTATTGGAAATGGTTTCCCACTTAAAGACGGCGTTAATGCAATACTTATTGGTGGTGGAATCGGAATCCCACCAATGCTTGAGCTTGCAAAAAGACTTAATGCGGAAAAAGAAATTGTATTAGGATACCGAAATAAAGATACCTTCCTTGATGGCGAACTTAAGGCATATGGTAAGGTTACTATTGCAACTGATGACGGAAGTCTTGGAACTCACGGAACAGTTATCGATGCCATCAAAGAACGTGGCGTAAAGGGCGATGTTATATATGCCTGCGGCCCTACTCCTATGCTTCGTGCAATTAAGGCTTACGCAGAGGAAAATAATATTGAAGCGTATGTATCTCTTGAGGAAAAAATGGCCTGCGGTGTAGGTGCTTGCCTTGCTTGTGTATGTAAGACAACAGGTGTTGATGACCATTCCAAAGTACATAATGCAAGAGTGTGCAAGGATGGTCCTGTATTTAATGCAAAGGAGGTTGAGCTTTAATGAATACTAAAGTTAATCTCGCAGGTGTTGAACTTAAGAATCCTGTAATGACAGCTTCAGGAACTTTTGGTTCCGGTATGGAATATTCAGAATTTGTGGATTTGAACCGTCTTGGTGCAGTGGTTACCAAAGGTGTGGCTAATGTTCCATGGCCGGGCAATCCTACTCCAAGAATTGCTGAGACCTACGGTGGAATGATTAATGCTATCGGTCTTCAGAATCCGGGAATAGATGTATTCTGTGAAAGGGACATCCCATTTCTTCAGAAGTACGACACTAAAATAATTGTTAATGTATGCGGAAAATCAGAGAAGGACTACCTCGATGTAGTTGAAAGATTATCTGATGAGCCTGTTGATATGCTTGAAATCAATATTTCCTGCCCTAATGTTAAGGAGGGTGGAATTGCTTTTGGACAGTGTGCTTCTAATATTGAGCATATTACAAGTGCAATTAAGAAGATTGCCAAGCAGCCGGTTATAATGAAGCTCAGTCCTAACGTTACTGATATTACTGAGATGGCAAGGGCAGCAGAGGCAGGTGGAGCTGATGTTTTGTCTCTTATTAACACAATTACAGGCATGAAGATTGATATTAATCGTCAGACTTTTGCTGTAGCTAACAAGACTGGAGGACTTTCAGGACCTGCAGTTAAGCCGGTGGCGGTAAGAATGGTATATCAGGTTGCCAATGCGGTTAAGGTTCCAATCATCGGAATGGGTGGAATTGCAACAGCAGAGGATGCACTTGAATTTATTCTTGCAGGTGCAACAGCGGTATCAATAGGAACAGCTAATTTCCACAATCCAAGAGCTACACTTGATGTAATCGAGGGAATAGAAAAATATATGATTCAGAAGGGTGTTAATGATATTAACGACCTTATCGGAATTGTGAAATAAATAAGTTTACTAAGGAAGACACGGCAACGTGTGAGAAACGGGAGATTGATAGTAATGATAAATATAGCCATATGTGATGATGAATCACAGGAAAGAGAGTGTATTAAAGATTTACTGGTAAAATATTCGGTAAAAAGAAAAATTGAAATAAATATTGATTTGTATTCTTCCGGAAATGAAATTATTGAAAAATATGTGAAAGGAAGATATGAAGTCATTTTTATGGACGTGGAGATGGAAGATAGTGATGGAATAATTACTGCTGACAGGATAAGGAAGCTTCCAGACCACGATGTTAACATAATGTATGTATCAAATTATCCGGAATATATGCAACAAAGCTTTGATGTAAGAGCTGCACAGTTTCTTTTGAAACCGGTTAGATATGAGCTTTTGGAATCTAAGATAGATAAATTGTTTGAATATATGAACGAAGAAAAAATAGAAAAAATTTGTTTCGAAAACGCTAAGGATATATACATTTTGAATATCCCGGATGTTTTATTTATAAAAACAGAAAAAATACTGGGAAGTAACAGTGATTTGAGAATTGTTACTGCACGTGAGGATATAATAATTAAGGGTAAATTAAAGTCTATTGAATCGCAGTACGGAAAAGATTTCATTATGCCAAACCGTTCGGTATTGGTAAATATAAACCATATAATTAAAATGCTCAGAAATAAGATAGAACTGGATAATGGAGAAATAATAACAATAAGCAGAAAACGTGCTACGGAGATAAAACCGGTTGTTATTGAAAAATTAAGAAGGGATATGAAAAAATGATAGAAACAGTTATGTCTTATGTGGGTGATTTATTTAATCCGGTTACACTGATATTATTCATACTTATAATATCTTTAGTAGTTTATGAAGTTAAGAGAAGGGAAGCTGCTTTAAAAGCAGATATAGAAATTAGAGAACAGCAGTTTGCACAGATTGCATCAGACTATAAATTGTTCCGTTCAGTTATCCATGACACCAATAAGCACTTAAAAACAATTGCAGGAATGATTGAGAATCAAGAAAATGATCTTGCATTAGAGTACATTAAAGAAACTGTCAATGAAGTAAATGGTTCGTACATAAAGGTTAATACAGGAAACATAGTTGTTGATGCTCTGGTAAGCAGCTTAATGCATCAGTGTAATGAATTGGATATAAAGTGCACTACGAATATATGTATCGATAACAGTTATCTGAGCATAAGTAATCATGATATGACAGTTATTTTGGGAAATCTAATAGATAATTCCATAAATGCAGTCAGTAAAATAAATAATAGCGAAGAGCGATATATTGAAATTTCATTAATTACTGATGACACTAAATTTATGATTGAGGTTTCAAATAGTTATCAGGAAATATCGGAACCAACATCGAATAAAGGTTATGGGTTAGGAAATATTAAGCGTACCGTTCAGGCAAACAAAGGTGAATATAGTGTTATGAAAAATGATGGAATATACCGTACAAGTATCTTTATTTACCATTCAATACAAAAAACAGACCATTCAATACAAAATTAACACAATAAGTAAGTTTTATGCTATGCTAATCAGGAAAGAGGTGAGTTTTCTGATTAGCATTTTTTTTAACGCAGAAAAAATAAATAATTAGTTATAGGTAATCTTTCTGATTATCGGGATTGTTAATAATATTAAGGAAGGAGTGGGAAAGGAAATACTTATGAATAAAAAATATTTAGGAAGAGTATTAATTATTCTTTCAACAATTATTTTAACTGCTTGCGGTAAGTATAATAATGACGTAGACAAAGAAAATCCATTTCAGGTGCAAGAGTATGATTATAACTATGGATTTAGTTCGGTATGTAACGACAATGGCAATAATTCCATTGATATTACCTATGATGTTAAAAATGAAGGTTCTGAGATTACAAGTTCATTAATGATATTTGTAAATGGAATACCTCAGAAATTTAATGATGATAAGGAAAGTTCATATCTTAATATTGAACAGACTGCAGATAATAAGAGTTATACATATAAGTTTACTCCGGAAGTAGCAGATAATTATGAATCGCTTAATGTAAGAAGTGCATCAATGCTTTTGCCGGACAAAATACTTACGAAAGACCCTAATTATGTAATTGGGCATAGGCATAGCATAATGCAGACGAATGCCAGACAACTTGAATATTCAGGAAATGTAACTATCATAAATGTTTCTGATAAGCAAGGTAAACAATTAAATGATACAGCAAACAAAACAAGGGTGGCTACATATGTTAACGGAAACAGTTATAATTACGCACTTATACATAGGAAGGATTTATTAGGAACTTATACGATTGAAATTGCAGAGGATACTAAAACAGATTATATAGCATCATTTTGGGGTGATGGTGATCTAATTGAGATTGAAGGCAATAAGTATCACAGAATAAGTGTCGGGGAAGGGGAGACGGTTGAGTTTGATTTTGAAATTAAGGAATATGATATATCGTCCGTATCAAACTTTTATGTAATATTGTGTCCTGAAAGCAATACTCAGAAATCTATATTAAAGTTTCCTACTCTGATTCTGTCAGATGAGCCTGTAAACAGAGGAGAAAGTACAACCGAAGGTACGATTACTGAACCGCCAAGCACTGAAAATAATTATTTAGGTGATGAGATATATGGAGTGCCGATAGCATTATTTAATAATATCGTATATGAATATTCTTATACAAGAGGTAATAATGGTGGAATTACCATTATCGGACGTGATATTACAAATGGTAAAACCATGTACAAATACGGCCCTGTTGAGACTTTAATGTTTCCGCATATAAATGCAAGTGAAGATGGAATAATTATACGATTTATGCCTAATGAGGTTCTGATTCTTAATTCTAAGTTGGAGAAAATCTGGCATGGTAATAAGAACGAATATTTTAAAGATTATGAACAGATTAATATTTCTAACAGTAAAATTATATGTGGAAGAATTTATGAAGAAATGATTGTATATGGTGATAGTGAGGAAACTTTTACTTGTAATATAGTGTCAAAGGATATTAATACAGGAGATGAGAGAACAGAATGGACACTGGAATACATTAACTTGTTGGTATCAGATGTGCACTATGTATCAGAGCAATACTATATATGTAGTGGAGTTATAGGGGATACAGAATGTACGATAATCTGTGATAGGAAAGAGAAAAAAGATATAATTCTTGAGAATATGGTATATTCAGATATTTCAGAGAATGGCAGTAAGATTATGCTTAAGGAACAAGTTGGTGGACATGATGAAGATAAACCATATGTATTTATATATGATGTTCCAAACGAAAATATGACTAAAATAGTATTGTCATCGGGTGCGGAAACAGATTTGGCATGCCTGTCATCAGATGGTGAATATATATTAACTCAGACCAAAGGACAGGAAAATATAGAAATAAACTGCATAACGATTTCTGATAACTTGAGAAGAAGGCTTTTTGAAGATGAAGTACTTAATGGGTTTAGCGTAATGTATGAAGATAGGAATTTCGCTTATGCATGTTGCTATACAGACAAGGGGTGTGAATTCATAAAGTGTGCATTAGATATGAATTAAAGAAAATTACTGGTAATATCGGTCTGTGGATAGTTATTGTTATGTGCCTCATAATCAATGGATTTGTAATAATTCGTATATGTGCAGATAAACTTCCTAATTATTTAAGCTTATATGCGAATAATGAGTCAGATTATGACAGTATCATTAATAATGCATATGAGAACATGGAATCTGGCAGTGATATTGTATATATGCAGGAGATTATTAACAGTTTTGAAGCAAGGGAATGGAATTTTGAAGCTTATGATTCAAGAGAAAAAGACTATGTAGAGCATAATCTTTCTTCACTTCTTGTAGCTATGATATGCATCCTTATTACGATTAAAATTATTGAACAGGAGAGAACAGGAAATATGACTTCTCTTATATGTGCTACTAAGGGAAGCTATAAAGGTGTTTTTTTGACAAAACTTATTGTGACGGTGATAGTTACATTTGTGGTTACGGTAATATTTTTTCTTGTCGATTTAATTTTATATGCAGTGGGCGGAGGTGTTAATATATTTAATAAACTGTATATTGTTCCAGGTTATTTTACCACTTGGTTTATGGGAAATGTGCTGGAGTATAAGCTGGGTTATATGTTTATGACATTATTAAATGCATTAATTTTAACGGGTATTACATATCTTCTTTCAATGACAATAAGGAAAACGGCACCTGTTATTTGTGTTGCGTTTGTAGGTGCATTTGTAACATATAAATTTATGGAATATGATAAATTATTCACTGTGTATGAACGTACCGGAATTAAGATCGAACAATGGTTAGTTATTGGTGGAGTATCTGTGTTATTGATTACATTTTTTAATGTCTTAATAGGACTAAAGAGAGCACGAATATGATTATACAGGAATTAAAGAGAGGCTTAATTAAATATGGTTGTATTGTAGTCCTTATTATCGGTTGTATTATCCAATATATGATGCTTTATAAGGTGGATGAGATAACGAGAGTTTATTATGATAATTCTCAAACAGTTATACAACGTCAATTGTATGAGAAATATGGCGGAGAATTTAATGATGAAAAATACAACGAATATGTTAAAGAATTTTCATATTACCGAAAAATTAGTGCAACTAATGCAGACATATACAGAGAGTTTACATCAGGTAAAATTGATTATGAAACTTACTTAGATAAGGCAAGGAATGCTAATGAAGCTTCTGATAATATGTCAGCATATGCAAAACTTATGCCCAATATTGATTATGTTCATAAGGATATGGATAACAGACAACTTGTGGAACAGAAGGGTTATATAATGTTGATAACAGGTGGTCTGCAAACAGTTCTGCTCATTATATTACTATATTCTTATTATGTTATTTATGCTGATGATGTGGGCGATAGGGTTAATGCTTTGTTTCGTACAACTGCTAATGGAAGGACTAAGAGGGTTATAGCCAAAATTTCTTCAGCAGTAATAATTACAATTTTTGAAGTATTTGTTTTTATGCTTACGGAATATTTTTTTGTGTCCAAATGGCATATTATTACGGAATTTGATGCACCTTTGCAGAGCCTTATGGAATTTTCTAAATATAGTGGAAATATGAAATTGTGGAATTGCGTTCTTCTTTCAAGGCTGTGTATTGTGCTAGAAGCTGTTTTAATTGGTATTCTTGTATATTTTGTAGCAGAAATGTGCAGAAATAAATATCCTGCAATAATGTTCTGCCTGCTTACATTACTAGTTAAAAATATTTATGGTTGTAATTTTATCTGGAATCTTCTTAATGGCAGGATATATATTATTCTGGTTGCAGAACTGATTATGATACTTATTCTGATATCTGTATTACTGGTCAGAAACAGAGAAAATACTAAATTGCATTATATGGAGGATTATAATGTCAATTAAGAAGAAAATTATTATGGTAGCTGCTTTACTAACAGGCTTTGTAATATTAATTTTATGTAGATATCTATATGGAAGAAATATGAATAATTTTACTCCGTTTTATTTATCGGGGATGATAGACTATGATGTGCCGGATTATGATAATCTGCGTAAGAATATTCCGTTAACGCCCTTCATAGAAGTAGAATATTCAGGAAATGTAGGATATTATACAACATTTGGAGAGAGCGAAATATTCTATATTGCGCAGCGAATAAACGGTGGATTCTCTATATATTGTTATGATACTAAAAGTAGAAATACTAAGCTTATATATACAATTTGTGATGACATCCGTTATTCTTTTAAAGGAATGTCAGTTAATGAAGATTACATTCTTGTTGTATGTGATGAACAGATCATTAGAATTAACAGAAGAACTGCCAGTTCAAAAAAACTTCTCTCATACAGTAGAGATGTCAAGCTGTGTATTGATGGTAATTACATAGTTTATCAGTATGGTAATTCATTTACTCAATACAATCTAATGACAGGATTCAAAAAAGAAATCATAGGTATTAGTGCAGACAGCTTTTATGTAGATAATGGGATTATGTATTATTCAGACATTGATAATGGTTATAAACTTTCTTCGTATAATCTTCATAATGGTTATATAAATAAATATGATACGGATTGTGTTATAAGATTCGAACATAAAGACGGAAAATTCTACGCAGTTTTACAGAATAAAGAATTGTATCCTATAGGATAGAAGGCAGGATGTTAGTATGGGAAAATTAACTGTAGAAAATGTAACCAAAAAATATAAGGATACCGTAGCATTAAATGATGTTTCTTTTGAAATCGGAAACGGGATTACAGCACTTCTTGGCAATAACGGAGCAGGAAAAAGTACATTGATTAATATAATAGTAGGTCTTTTAAAACCTGATTTTGGTGCTGTAAAGTTTAACAATTTTGACTGTTATCAGGATGGCAGGGAATATCGTAGTATGCTTGGCTTTCTTCCACAGGAATGTGGTTATTATGATAATTATCGTGCATATAATTTTCTTGAATATATGGGAAGATTAAAAGGACTTAACAAAAGTAGTACTGAATTGTTTATTGAAAAATATATGAAGTCAATGGGGTTATGGGAGTATCGCAAAAGAACGATTAGACAGTATTCCGGAGGAATGAAACACAGACTTGGAATTGTTCAAGCGATGCTTAACGAACCGGAACTTTTAATACTTGATGAGCCGACAACGGGGCTTGATTATACTGAACGTAAATCTTTTAAAAATATGATTAGCGAATATGCTGACAATCATTCAGTTATTCTGTCAACACATATATTAAGCGATATTGAAGATATTGCAAATCATATACTCATACTTGATTCAGGAAAGTTAAGGTATAATTCAGAAGTGAATGAGGGGGACGAAATAGAAAAAATAATGGGGGAATATGTGAATAAAAAATAGATAAAAATGGAGGCAGTTAGAATGAATAAAAAAATAGTAAGCGCTTTATTAATTATTATGATTATCATGTGTGGAGCGGGAAATGTAATAGGTGCAACAAATGAGACTAAAACTAAGTACCTTAATAGTACATATGGCACAATGGAAGCGGTTTTAAGTGGATATCAAAGAAACTACCCTAGTGCAAATTATAAAGGGATAACTTATGCAACTGAGACTACAAAAACTGTTCCAGTAATAATTGCACAGTGTGGCATTACTAAAATGGGAACGGGTGAAGTTATTTCACCAGGATACCCTTATGAATATGAAGAAGAATATAATACTGACTATGCAGGATATTATTGGGAAACACAAACAGAAGAACAATATCAATATACATATGTAGGTTATGGCGCTCATGAAGTAAGAGATGATTATAGTGCGTGGGGACTTTATACATCATGTCAGACGCCATAATAATATTAGTTATTACTGTTGCAGTATTTTTATGAAACTCATTCACTTATCGCTATGCAATATTATAGAGATTAATTGTTAATTATATGTGTTGATAGTGCAGGTTGTCACTGATAAATATCAATGGTGGCAACCTGTACCATTTTATTGGAGGGATTAATTTATGAAAAAAAGAATAACATTGTTTATATTACTAATGTTATCCGCATTATTATGTGGATGTGGTAACGGAAATAAAGAGCCGGATGAAAAAGTGACAGAAGAAGATAAAGGTTATATTTTTAAACTTGAGGGAAGTGATAGTACATATCCGTTATCTATAGTTCCGATATGGTTGCCTACAGGATTTATTTACGACTATGATGTAATTTATTCAGATACAGTCAAGGAATTGTTTAAGATGGAGGGCCCAATGATAAAGAGGGACGGGGAAAGGGTTCCAGAGTATACAATTAATGATTTTATTATTTCGGATTATGATGAGAACAGATTTGAAGATGTTTTAAAAATAAGAGACGAAATGGCTGAAATTGATGCAAGTGGATATTGTACTATAAATTTGTCCTACAATATATGTGGAATGGGATTTGCATATCTACCAGATACGGATGCTGAGGTTATGGTAATTTGTGAATTGGAATGCCACACGTCAGATACAGATGAAACTAAATATATCTATTATAAAGAATATCATAGTTTAGAAAAGGGTACTACAGATGATTGGAGAATTTGCGGACTGGAATATCTTGGCTCTAGCTATGAGGAAAATAGAGAAAAATATACTAATTATGATTGGGGAAAAGAAGTACTTATTGATGAATGGGAAACGAAAAAATGGATACCGGTGTACGAGGATTAGAAGGCTATATATATTTAGAATGGAAGTGATATAGAGTGTTTGAGTTAGGGTTTAATGAATTTTTGAGTGGTATTAGAAAAAATATATTAGCAGTTATTCAGCTAATATTAGTATATGTAGTTGCGATATATGCACTTTCAGCAATAAAGTCACAGATGAAATTGTTTGTCCCCGTTAATCAATTTCTTGATGATACAGGTATATATGTATGGAGTATGATTGCAGATGAAAATGGAAACCAGTTGGATGAAAAAGGACTGGAACGTCTCCTCGAAGGTGTAGAGAATATCAATTATGTATTCGCAGCATCGTTGTTTGAAGAGGGAGATTCTCCGCTAATGTACAATATTTTATCGGCTAATCCATATTATGATATGGAATTGACCTCCGGAAAGATGTGTGATGAAGTTCCGGCAAGAGAGGGAGAAATAAGGGCAGTTGTATGTGGTAATCGTGATGTTGAGGTTGGAGAACTTTTGCATATCAAAAGAGGAAATGAAGAAATTGCAATAAGAGTGACAGGAACCTTTTCTCCGGATGAATGGATTTATGGAAAGCTCGGAAAAGTAAGTATTGATTCTTCTTTTAATTATCGCTCATACTATACTTCATATAATGAATTGTATTCAAGTGAGTATAACTTCTTCGAATATTTTATTATGGTAGCAGATAAAGAAGATATGATTGCGGCAGATTTACAGTATATGGATAGGCTTGTAACCTTTGACTTTTTTGACGATATTTCCGAAGAAACACTTAAAAATAATCAGGAAATACTGAAAGAGCATGATATATTGATAACTAGGGATTACAATTATACCGAATCAGCAAGCACATTAACTAAAGAGCTTATGAAAATAAAACTTCTTCCGATAATTGTGGTTTTTATAATAATTTTTGTAATATCTATGATAAGCATATTAGCTACCAGTGCGGTAACTTTTTCATATGAGAAATTTAATTATGGAGTGTATTTTATTACCGGTAATAATTGGAAAAATACCCTTAAACTTATAATGGTTAAGTGGGGGATTCAGACAACTGTTTCATTGCTCATAGCAATAGGTATAACATTTATTTTAAATGCAACTACAGTTATTAACGGAGTAAAAATTGATATCAGTGTATCGCATGTTATTGTGATTGCAATAATTATGATGTTACAGATTTTGGCAGCAATTGTTATGCCTTATCGAATGCTTAGAAAAACACAACCTATTAGCATATTTAAAGAAAATAAGTCTTGATAAATGAAGGGGTTGATTTGATATGATGAAGTTTGTCTTAAATAATTTTAAAAAATTTCTTAAGGAAGAAAAAATATTCCTGGTACTTCTGGCATTTCTTCAGGTAACATCGGTGATAATTATACTCTCTGCATACGGGATTATTAACCATTTTAATACAAAAGTTGAAGAAGTAGAAGGAACCACATTAGATTTTGATTTCAGTATAATTAGAGATGATTATTACAAAGCTGAGGAGTTGTATCGATTTTGTGATATGGTAATTCCGGAATTAGAAAAGAAATTGGACAGAGTTTCAATAATGGGATTTGTAGGAGAAGCAAAAGCTGTTTCATCAGCTGATTACAGAAATGGGAAGTATGTAGTTACAGAAGCATACAAAGATAATTTTTTTCCGATTTGGGAAGGACAAGTATTTACTGATGAGATGTACAATAATAAAGCTAATTGCGTGATAGTGCCTTCTGACATGGCAAATAGTCCCCAGCTGAAATTTGAAAATGAAGTCTATGATATCATAGGACATTACGATGATAGTGCTAATAGGGAGATATTGTATTTCCCATTTCAATCACTTCCTAAATCAGGGGATTATGTTAATATTGGTATATATTTAAATAAACCATTAACACAATCGGAATATGACATGATTTATCAAGGATGGGAACTGTTCTTAAGTGATAAAACTGTAATACCTGAATTTGATGGTATAGCTAATGAAAATGATTATAGAGTGTACCGCAGTGTAATATTTTGCATGTTGATATTGATTCTTTTGTGTGCACTAAATTACTGTGTAATATATCAATATCTACTGGAAAAAAATAAAAAGTCATTTGCAATAATAAGGATGTGCGGATGCACCAAAACAAGGGCCACAATTGGATATTTAGTAGAAATGATTACAGAATCCAGTGTATTAATGCTTGCGGGAATAGCTTTGTTTGCTAAAGTTATTTATCATAAATTGGGTGAAATATTTGAATATATGGAGTTCTATTATAGTATAAATACATATTGTGTTTTTGCCGGAATTTATATCGGAATGTTAGTAATTATTTATATGGTGCAAATACTGAGATTTGTGTCTGTTACTCCGGTTAAACTTATTAAGGAGGTATAGCATATAATGATTAAAATAGAAAATCTACATAAAACATATAATGCAGGAAAAAATAACGCATTTCATGCGCTTAAGGGCGTTTCACTTGAAATAGAAGATGGAGAAATGGTTGCTATAATAGGCAAGTCAGGTGCCGGAAAGTCAACTTTGATGCATATAATTGGCTGTATTGATGATTTTGAAGAGGGCAAATATTTCTTAAATGGCGAGGATGTATCAGATTTTAAGGAAAATAACAGAGCCAAAATTCGTAATAAAGAAATAGGAATTGTTCTTCAGGATTTTGCACTTATAGAAAATTATTCCGTATTCGAAAATGTAATGGTTCCAACCCACTTCTGTAAAGGTAAAAAATCAGATAAGAAGCAGAAGGCCATGAGTGTACTTCAACAGGTGGGGATGGCGGATTTGGCAAATAAATCCGTTAATAAACTTTCCGGTGGTCAGAAGCAGAGAGTGGCTATTGCAAGAGCTATGATTAACAATCCGGGGATTCTTCTGGCAGATGAGCCTACAGGTGCACTGGATGTTAACACCGGCAATGAAATAATGGATCTGTTTACTAAACTTAATGAAAATGGAACTACTGTAATTATTATTACACATGATATGGACGTAGCTAATATGTGTGATAGAATTATTGAAATAAGTGATGGCGAGATAATATAAAATTTGTATTTAACCTCTATAAGGTTTGTGATTGAACCTTATAGAGGTTTTTTTGTGGTGTTGCGGTGGATTGTCTTTTGCGGTGGATTGGACATATTTTGGGCAAAAACAGGTTATATGTCCAATCTGTAATGGAAGAATGACATTTTTCCGATTTTTGGATAATTCTTGGATAATATCCCTTGTTTTGTCCAAACCAAAAGAGAAAAAGAAACATATGAACTCTTGGATATATTATGTTCACTTACTACTATAATGACCAATCTACACTCATATTCACAATAAAATGAACTTGCTTTGGACATATTTTGGACAAAAACAGGTTATATATCCAAAAGTTCTTAATCCAATCATAGAGGAACGTGACACAGGCATAGCCAATCCCGGAAGAGTGTGACATGACCAGTAGAGCTTCGGGTTTTCACACAACTTTCACATAATAATCTATGGGAAATCCTTCCTAGTGGTTGACCTTTAAGCCATATTTTTTTATAATAAATCAGTAATTATACATGAAAAGGATAATAAGATGATAAAATCGTACAAAGACACATACAGAAG
>JAZQKW010000113.1:0-3295 GCA_045542375.1 Butyrivibrio sp. | reverse complement strand
CGGCTTGGAAGTGAAGAGAGTATCAATGGAAGAGGCCAATGAATATATCGCACATAAAAGATGGTCGTCATTGATAACTGCTATTGCGACATTTTTGTGTGTCATTTCACCGATTGCACTTATTGCACTTGGGGCAGTATCAGAACTTACATTTTATAATATGTCGGAAAACATGGCAGGAGCTATAGGACTTGTAACCTTGCTTATAATCGTTGCTATTGCAGTTGCAATGTTTGTGTACGTAGGATTTAAAGATGCCCAATATGAGTACATTAATAAAACAGAACCATTTGAACTTGAATATGGTGTAAGAGGTATGGTTAAGGAAAAACAAAAAGCATACAGAAATAAATATGTTCTCGGCAATGTAATAGCAACATGTGTATGTGTAATTTCACCGGTACCTCTTTTAGTAGGAGCATTTACGGAAAATGAATTTTTAACTATAATTCTTCTTTGTGGAACCATAGCAATTGCAGGCATAGGTGCTTCAATGTTTGTCCTTAACGGAATCCGTTGGGGAAGTATGGAAAAGCTTTTAAAGGAAGGCGAGTATTCTGTTGAAGAAAAGAAGAAAAGCAAAGTAAGAGAGACTGTAGGAACTGTATATTGGCTTTCTTTAACGGCTATCTACCTTACCTGGAGTTTTATATCCAACGATTGGGAAATTACATGGATTGTATATGCTGTAGGCGGAGTACTTTTTGCAGCTGTTATGGCAATTTGTAATTTATTTATTAAAAAAAATGACGAAGATATGTAATATAGTAATGGCAGAAAACCGGGATAATGGTTTTCTGCCACTTTTAATTATTGTTTTTTCTTTTTCCAGATGAAAAACGCCACACCTGCACCTGCGCCCAGTGTTAATATAACTGCAAGAACAATCCATATAGCTCCGGATTTTTTCTTGGTATTATTGTCGTTGTTGTCGTCTTTTTTATCTGTATCGGTGTCTTCATCTTGTGTGTTCTGTGTATCATCCTCTTTACCATCATCTTTGTCAGAATCAGATGTATCTTCTGATGAATTTTCAGAACTGTCTTTAGAACTACTTTCAGATGTATTACCATCTGTATCAGACTCTGATGTGGAATTTTCTGTCGAGTTATCTGTTTCGCCTTCTATGGTAGGTTTCTCAGTATCCTCCTCTGTATTTCCAGGTTTCTTATCAGATATGTTGTATGAACATAAGTCACATTTTCCATCTTTATTGGTGTCAGTATGAGCTTTTTTATTCATAACTGTACCGCACTTGCAGGTTTGCCAATGTGAATCAGCATCTGATTTGTAATCGCCGGCAGGAGAGTGCGTATGATTAGTAGATGGTGTAATTATGTAACCACAATCAAGGCATACTTCGTCAGTTGTTGCTGTAGCTGTACCACTAGAGCGATGAGGATGTACTTTTCCTACATGTTCGCAGTCTTTAGCTGTACACATATGTGCATGTCCTGCTTTTTCAATATAATCCCATTTGTTCTTTGATTCGCTGTGAGTAATGAGACTGCCGTAGTCCGCTCCACAGGCTGTACATTTTGCTTTATCAGTACATGTTGCTGTCCCGCCACTATGTGCTGATTTGGAGCCTGCAATTTCAGCATAGCATACAGTGCACATCTTGAAATGATGTGTGCTGTTAGCAACCAATGAGGATGGACTGTGACCTGTAGCCGGAAGAATACCCCAGGTGCTGATATTTGATATCTGTGTCTTACCTGCAGAATCTTCATAATATTTATTGCAGTCTGAACAATGGTAGTAAGTCTGCTTTCCGGAGGTTGTACAGGTTGGGGCTACTTTATTGGTTCTTGTCATTGTATGTTTATGAACAAGTGCAGGGAATGTATAGGATATTCCTGCAAACTGTCCATAGGTTACATATTCTATAGTTGCTGCTTTGCCGTTGATTGTAGCTTTGATAGTTCCTTCGTCGGCAAATTCATAGTCGCCTTTGGTTCTAAAACCGATTGTAACCTTATATACATGACCTTCTTTAAATTCCTGATTAACTCCACCCGGTGTAAATGATTTATTATCTGTTACATCGTACCATTGAATACCATTTTTTTCGCGTGCACTCGTTCCATCACTATTGAAGCATGCACCGTCGAATTTGGTATAGTCAGGCTTGGAGCCAATGACAGGAGTATCAATATTAAATATGATGTTGCTTATAAGCAGTGAATTACTTCCCCAATTGTAACCGCAACCATCGCACTTAAGGTCACGATTTGCATCTGTGTGAAGTGATGTTTCTGCAGCACCACATCCTGCAACTACACATGTATGGCGGTGATATGCGGCATCTACTGTACCCCATTTGCTGTAAGCATGGTCTTTTTTTGTTACATTATAGCCATATTTTACAGTCTGGTTACAAGCATAGCATACCCAGTCACCTGTATATCCTTTCTGTACGCAGTTTGCGTTAGATGAGTTAACAAGTCTGAGATTGGTGTGTCTTGGTGTAATTACTTCCCCTTCTTTTAATAGGGCACCACATTCACAGTAAGTGTCTCCTGAGTAACCGAACTTGGTACAAGTGACAGCAACGGCATTTTTAATTATTGTCTTGCCTGTGTGCTTTTTGCCGAGGCTTCTTCCACGTACCTTCATATTACAGTGACTGCAACGATATGTACCTTCATAGCCTCGTTCATTACAAGATGAAGCTTTGGCTGTACCTGCAATCAATGTTAATTTGCCGGCATGTTCCTCGCTACCCTCGATAATTTCTCCATATTTAATCACAGCCTCACAGTCTGAACAGACCACGTCACCGGTATAACCGTCTTTGGTACATATAGGATCATATGCTCCTTTAATTCTGGTCTTGCCGTTATGACTGCATTCTCCCTGAGCAATAATAGGGCTGAAAATTAATATACCGCCTCCGGTTCGTCCCGAAAAATTAGGAACAGTTAAAGACCATTTAAGTTCATCGCCCTGTTTGGTAAAACTAAAATATTTAGTAACATCCATATCTACTACGGAACCGGATGGTGACCTGTCACAGTAGTATCTCACCTTCCATCCCGTAATTTTAGGATTGTTAAGTCCGAGTATCTGCTCTTTGTAGTAACGGGACGGGGAAAAACCGATAATTAATTTGGTACCGATTACTATTAAATCACAGCTTGCATATCCTCCCTCAACATACACCAGGTCAGTACTCTGCGTCCACTTGCCATCCTCCATAATGTCTTTTTGTGCATTATAGGTCTGTAGCTTTTTGTTAGCACTGTATCCGCATATCTGACATTCTTTGTAGGCAATTCCTACCTTGTCAGTA
>JAZQKW010000112.1:0-4308 GCA_045542375.1 Butyrivibrio sp. | reverse complement strand
GCGAATTATTAAGATTGTGGCATCTATAATTGTGGCATTCTCTTTATTATGTACACACAGATATAACATCACGGCAGCAGAGGGGGTTGAATGCACATCATCAGACAGCATATTGATTACAAAAGCGGATACAAGCTATGTTGTTAAGGTTATTGATTCTACCAGCTTCTCAGGTGATGCAGAGTGGGAATACGCAAAATATAACACCTCAGGTATCATTATTGAAAGTGGGACGATTTCTGACACAATAGACTTATCCTACAATGAGTACATTGTTGCTGCACCTGTTAGCGGAAGTGGAACATTTAATGATTCGACTGTTAATGCGGTATTAAGGGAAAATGTTCCATTGTACAAGCAAATTGATATGTCCGACAGCACAATGTACACAGTAACAAACAGTTCGGAATACTCTGTATATATGGAATACAACGGTACTACAACGCTGGAATATATGACTGGAGAATTATGGAAGACACTGTCACCAAACAGTGATATGCTGACGATTGAATCAGGCAAGAGTATCAAGCTGATACGCGATACAGCAGACGGATATGTAAGATTATACTGTCTGTCCGGTAACGAAATCGGAATAAGTTCTGAAGTGGCAGTATGTGGAAATCTGGAACTGGATATGTACGAAAAACACTACAGTATAAAAAATACCGGAAGCGGCACGGTGTATTTTAAAAATATAGAGACAGTTAACATGTCTGATTATCCGTATTACCAGGTGTATGACAAAGATGATAATATTGTTGCATCCGGTTCAGGTCTTCTTCTGAGTGAATTGGCACAGGGGAATTATATGAGAATACAAGACCCTGACACTAATGAAAACATAGGAGAAAAGATTAATATATCATATATATATAACGGGGTAAATGATATTGATGTGACAACATACAGAGACCAAAAACGAACAAGCGTAATGGTGAATTATCATTATTATGAACAGGAACTTTCATTTTCATCAATGATAGAAGGTGGATATACATATGGTACATTAGTGAGCGAAGAGACTGAAATTTCAGAGCCTGAAGATGTATATGGAAGTTTATTAGTCGGTGAGCAAAAAGACAGCAAAGGAAGGGCATATGCCAATAAATGGTATGTATATGACTCTCGTACAGGTAAGTATTACAAGGACACAGAAGTTGTAGCCCGCTCTTTCGAGTTGAGAGATAGGCCCCAATTCTACAATAAACTGATGGAATTGTATGAGGAGACCGGCGAAATACATATATTTTTTGAGTGTGTAACAGCTCCAATTACAAAAAGTGATAACTACGAGCTAGTAAAGGATGTGCAGTATACTTTGGGAGAAGGGATGTGGAAAGTTGAGGGTGATAACTGTAAATACTCAGGTAATAGCGTTTTTTATATTGACGGTACTAGTGGAAATTATGAGCTGACATTGCAATAGGAGAAAGGTTCTATGTTAAGAAAAATATCTAAAAAAATGTGGATTGCAATTGTCGCCATTCTCATTGCAATAGGTGCAATTGTATTATTTATTGTATTAAGAAAAAAAGAAGAGAGTTATCGTTTGATTAAGGTATATGACTTAGTTGGAGATGCAACCGTAAAGAGGGGACAGACGGATATTTTGGATGCTTATGTAAATATGCGTCTACAATCCATGGACATAGTAAATACTTCGGCTGACAGTTACATGCAGTTAGTACTTGATGATAACAAATACATATTATTGGAGCCGTTAACTGAAATTCACTTGGAAGCGACGGGAACATCCAAGGACAGCAAAACAAAGATATATCTCAAGAAAGGAGCAATCGTAAAATGTATCGAGGACAGATTGTCCGATTCCTCGGAGTATAAAATTGAAACTCCTAATTCTACGATTGCAGTAAGAGGAACAACATTTCGTGTAGAGCTTGTGTATGATGAAAAGGGTGAAAGCCATACCCTTCTTTCCGTTTTTGAGGGAAAGGTAGATTGCAATCTTATCTATCCGGATGGTTCAGTAGATGAGGAATTTGTAAGTGCTACTGATGAGCAGCAGATTGAAATTCTTGGAACGGATGTTACGTCTATGTATGTTGTTAAAGATGAACCAATAGTATATGAAGAATACAAGGATGAGGTGCTTGAGTTCTTAAAAGTAGCGATTGACCATGGAAAAGACTTACCTGTAACCAAGGAAGAAATTGATGAAATTATCAATGGCCGAAAGAATGATATTGATAAACCGGTAGAGCTGCCAACTGAGGAACCAACCGAAGATGCGACGGAGGAGTCTACCGAGGAAACGACAGAGGAACCAACCGAAGAATTTACAGAGGAACCAACGGAGAAAGTGACTGAGGATTCAACAGAGAAACCAACAAGGAAGCCGGAGGAAATGGAAAATGAGGATCCTACGGAGAAGGCAACATATGATGATAATCCGGATGAAACTACTACACCACAGTCAGATAATTCAGATAGCGGACCATACACCATAACATTTATGTACAATGGAAAAATATTTACAACTCAAGAAGTGGAACATGGGGCAAAGGTTATCAGACCAACATTAAAACCTGCAAGAACAGGAAATTGGAATTATGATTTCGACACCATTGTAACCGGACCATTAACAATTGTGTATGTAGAAGAATAATATAATAGCAACCTGTGTCAGTTGTAAACTGATAAGGTTGCTGTTTTTCTGTGAAAAGACTGTGACTTCTATTGACACTGATAAGTTAAGATATTAAACTATCGATACAAATAATTTATGTTTTAAGATTCTATCAGAATATCTAGTAATCGTAATTATTTTCTTAATTAGTAATTCTAAAGATTAACCCCAATGAAGTACCTTGATATCTTAATAAAAGGCTTTACACCTTCAACTAATAAGCCTTATAATATTGATAAACAATATGAAAGGGTGTGAACATATGGAGGAAGAAATGACAGGAAGAGAAATTGTAAATTTAATTACTAAGCTTGAACAAGAAGGAATGAGTGCTGAAAAGATTATTGAAATAATAAAATATATCGAAACAGCCGACCCTAAAGACCCAAGCAACAGCAACCAATCAACCAACTAACACATTTTAACTAAATAAGTAACCTATAAACCAAGGTGTAAAGTCTTTTATTAAATATCAAGACTTTACACCTTTTTAATTTAATTTTTCTTTACTTTTTTTGTCGTGATTTGTATAATTAAATTATCAAAAATTACCAGGAGGTATTCGATGAAAAAATATTTTGCAGAATTTATTGGAACCTTCGTTCTCACCTTTGTCAGCTGTGGTGCAGCGGCAATTTCCGGTGGAATCGGAGGAGTGTTGGGAGTACTTGGAATTGCAGCAGTATTCGGATTATCAATCGTTGCAATGGCTTACTCAATCGGCAACATTTCGGGTTGTCATATTAACCCGGCAGTTTCTCTTGCAATGCTTGTAAGCAAGAAAATGAGTACTAAGGATTTTATCGGTTATGTAGCATTCCAGATTCTTGGTGGTATAGCTGCCGCAGGTCTTCTTAAATTAGTAGGAAGTATGTGTGACCCGGTTATCGAAGGACTTGGAACTAACGGTTATGGTGAAGCATCATTCGTAGGCCTTAATATGGCGGGTGCAATCATTGTTGAAATCGTACTTACATTTATCTTCCTCATCACAATTCTTGGTGTAACATCTGAAGAAAAATACTCAGGTGTAGCAGGACTTGTAATCGGTGGAGCTCTGACCTTTGTACATATCATCGGAATTCCGTTAACAGGAACCAGTGTTAACCCAGCAAGAAGCTTTGGCCCTGCAATATTCGCAGGCGGGACAGCTCTCTCTCAGGTATGGGTGTTCATCGTAGGACCGCTTGTAGGTGCAGTGCTTGCAGCAATTGTATGGAAATTAATATCAGCTAAGAAAGAAGCGTAAAGAATTTATCCCCCGGACAGATGCATTTTGGATGAACTGTTCGGGGGGATTTTTTATTGAATATTGCATAAAGAGTATAAAAATGAGATAATGGACGATAGGTAAAACTAATATTTGATATAAATATTGTCGATATATTATTTGGGTTATTAAAATTTACCACAAGAGGAGAAAATGTATGGTTACAACATTGATATTTGCAGGTGGAACAGGCGTGAGAATGAATTCACGAACTAAGCCGAAACAGTTTTTAGAAATGCATGGAAAACCTATTATTATATACACATTGGAACACTTTGAGTATCACGAAGAGATTGATAATATTGTGGTTGTGTGTCTTAAGGAGTGGATTGAGGAATTAAAAGGTCTTCTTAAAAGATACGGAATTACAAAAGTTGTTAAGATTGTTCCG